>DASZXE010000160.1:0-7157 GCA_035546475.1 Kofleriaceae bacterium | reverse complement strand
TCGCGCGCACGGCCGCCCGGGCCCGGGCCAGCCGCGACTTCACGGTGCCGAGGTCGAGGTCGAGCGCGCGGGCGATCTCCGCATAGTCGAGGTCGTACAGGTCGCGCAGCAGCAGCACCGCGCGGGCGCCATCCGGCAGCGCGCCGATCGCCTCCGCCAGCCGTTCCCCCAGCTCGCGCCGCGCGCTCCCGTCCCCGGCGCGAGCGCCGCCGTCGACGCTCGCCGCCTCGAGCGCCGCCAGCACCTGCTCGTCGCCGGGCGCGCGCGGCCGCACGCGCGCCAGTTCCGACAGCGCGCGGCGCGTCGCGATCGTCAGGATCCACGTCGACAGCCGGGCGGCGCCGCCGGGGTCGAAGCCGGCCAGCGCGCGGAACACCCGCACGAACGTCTCCTGGCTCACGTCCTCGGCGCGGTGGCCGAGGCCGACCGGCGCCAGCATCCGCCAGCACAGCTCCCACACCCGCGCCTGGTACGTCTCGACGAGCGCGCGGAACGCCGCCGCCTCGCCCCGCTGCGCGCGCCGCAGCGTCAGCTCGTCGAGCTCGCGCGCGCCCGGCGCTCGCGCCGCCTCCACCGGCGGCCCCGCAGCCGTGCGCCTCGCATCCGCGGCCATCACTACTCCCTTACACCCGCCATCCCCCGCCCCGGTTCCATCGATCGCACCGGATCATCTGGCGGCGGGCGTCAGTGCGGAATCGACCGGCGCGGCCGCCGCTCGACGGTCTGGCGGAACGCCTCGATGCGGGCGCTCACCTCGAAGAGCGTGTCGGTCCTGGCGAGGAGCGGCAGGTACAGGGAGCGCCGCGCCACCGCGTCGAGGTCGAACGCGAAGTAGAGGCCCATGAGCGGGTTGATGAACAGCTCGCTGCCGCTCGTTCGCTCCGTGAACTGGACGTCCCCGAAGTCGCCGCGGACCGCCGCCGCGATCGAGCCGTTGACGATGCTCGGGCGGCCCGGCGTGCGCGCCGCCGCGTCGGCGACCGCCTCGAGGAACGCCGCGCCCTCGATTGAGTCGTGCGGCACCGACACCGCGCCGAGGTAGGCCCCGTCGCGGTCGAGCGCCGCGACGTTCTCGAGGAAGTGCGCGTGGCAGACGCCGTGATGGGCGTCGACGCCGAAGCCGATGCAGCACACCAGCTTGACCGGCACGGCGAGCGCGTGGACGGCCGCGAGGCTCGTCATGTCCTCCTCGGGCGTGCCGAGCCCCGCCTCGTCGCCGCGCATGAGGATGTCGGTGCCGCCGTCGACGAGCACCACCGCGTCGACGGCGAGCCGGCGGCACAGCGCGCGGTAGGCGGCGCGCAGCGGGCGCACGCCGGTCTTCTCGAACGCGTGGACGACCGCCGGCTCGCCGCGCGCCGCCAGCCAGCGCGCGAGCGTCCGCTCGGGGAAGTAGCGATCCTCGCCGCGCACGTCGGGCGTGACGACCGCGAGCTCGGGCGTGATATGCGGCGCGGTGGTGCCGCCGAGGTACGTGAAGCTCAGGTTCGCCAGGTGGACCGCGACGCCTCGCGCGCGGAGCGCCAGCACCAGCGGCAGGCCGGCGTAGATGTCGAAGCCGCCGCCGGCGCCGGCGACGAGCACGCTCCGGCGGTCGGCCAGCCGCTCGAACAGCGCGGGCCGTGCGAACGAGCTCGCGGCGGTCACGCGTGCATCGTCGCACGCGCGGGCGGCCCGCGCCCGCCGTCACGCGGGCGCGGCGCGGGAGGCCTGCCTGGATCGCTCCTCGGTCCCTCGCGGTGGCGCGGCCTCGAGCTCGCAGCCGGTCAGCCGCGGAACAGCGGCAGCTCGGCGAGCTTGGCGATCACCGCGGCGTGGATGTCGGCGCCGCACGCCACCAGCCCGCGCGGACCGCCGAGGTCGGCGCGCGTGTAGGGCAGGGCGGCCCCGCGCCCGTCGGTGAGCAGGCCGCCGGCGGCGACGATGATCGCCTCGGGCGCGCAGGTGTCCCACGCCTTGCACTTCGGCGTCGGGTTCACGTACAGGTCGCGCTCGCCGAGCGCGATCAGCGCGATCTTGATGCCGACCGACCCGACGTTGCGCTCGTCGGCGATGCCGAGCGCGCTCTTCACCTCGTCGATCGCGGCCGTGCGGTGCGACGCCGACGCCACCAGCCGCAGCGCGCCGACGTCGCGCACCGCCCGCACGCGCAGGCGGCGCGGCGGCCCGTCGCCGAGCGCGAACCAGGCGCCCAGCCCCGGCGCCGCCCAGAACGTCCCGCCCTGGGTCGGCTGGTAGACGACCCCGAGCGCGGGCCGCCCGCCGACCGCGAGCCCGATCATCACCGCGAACCCCTCGGCGCCGCGGATGAAGTCCTTGGTGCCGTCGATCGGGTCGACGAACCAGACCCGCTCGGCGCGCGCCAGCGCCGGGTCGAACGGCCGCTCCTCGCTGATCACGACGTCGGCGGGGAACGCCGCCTCGAGCCCGGCGACGATCAGCTCCGACGCCGCGCGGTCCGCGATCGTCACCGGCTCGTTGCCCGCCTTGTGCTCGACGCCGAGCGCGCCGCCGTCCCGGATGCCGACGACGATCGCGCCCGCCTCGCGCGCGAGCCGCCGCGCGACCGCCAGCTCGCGGGCGCAGGGCGTCGGCGAGCCCTGCGCGGGGCCGCCCGCGGCTTCACTCTGCGACGACGCGGCGTCCATCACCAAGGATGACGCCGTTCAGGCGTTCGCGCCGCCGACATCGCCGTCCGGCCACAGGATCCGGCGCGCGTCGTCGACCGACGCCACCCGCCGGCCCGACAGCTTCACCAGCTCCGCCGCCGCCGCCACCAGGTCGCCGTTGCTGCGCGCCATCGCGCCGTCGGGCAGGTAGAAGTTGTCCTCGAGGCCGACCCGCACGTCGCCGCCGAGCGACAAGGCCGCCATCGCCAGCGGCCACTGCTCGCGGCTGATGCCGATCACCTTCCAGCGCGACCCCGCCGGCGCCTGCGACGCCTGGAACGCCAGGTGGCGCGCGCTCGCCGGGATGCCGCCGAGCACGCCCATGATGAACGAGAAGTGGTACGGCCGCGCGATGAGCCCGAGGTCGGCGAGCACCTCGTGCGACGCGGTGTGGCCGGTGTCGAAGCACTCCATCTCCGGCTTCGCGCCGTGCTCCTTGATGGCGCGCGCGAACGCGATGATGTCCTCGAACGGGTTGGCGAAGACGAACTTGAACGCGAAGTCCTGCTTCGCGCTCGACCACTTCGCGTAGTTCATCGAGCCCATGTTGAGGGCGGCGATGTGCGGCCGCAGCGACAGGTGCGAGACCCGCGACGTCATCGGGCCGGCGCCGCCGGTCGACCAGTTGATGAGCACCGGGCAGCGCGCCTTCACCTCCTCCATGATGCGGGCGAAGACGTCGCGGTCCCAGGTCGGCGCGCCGTCGTCGGTGCGCGCGTGGATGTGGACGATGGCGGCGCCCGCCTCGTACGCCCGGCGCGCCTCCTCGGCGATCTCGACCGGCGTGTACGGGATCGCCGGGCAATGCTTCTTCGTCGTGACCGCGCCGGTCAGCGCGCACGACAGGATCACCAGGTCCGCGTCGCTCATCGGCGGACGATGGCCATCTGCGCCCGCCCAGTCAAGCGCCGCCGCCAGGGGCCGTCAGCCGGGCGGGCGGAGGCCGACGAGATCGAGGATGTCGGGCAGCGCGCGCAGCACGCGGGCGCGCGGCTGGCTGCCGACGAAGGCGACCTCGTACGGCGGCGTGTGCGGCGACACGACCAGGCCGACCGAGGCGCCGAGCGCGAGCGGCAGCGCGAGGTCGAGCTCGAAGATGTCGCCGACCACGACGAGCTCCGCGAACGTGGCGCCCACCCCGTCGAGGATGGCCGCCAGCCGGTCGTGGTAGCGGCGCCGGCGCAGCAGCACCTCGCGGCCGGCGAGCCCGGGGATGGTCAGCGTCGGCGGCACGCCGTCCCAGTCGTCGTCGACCTCGAACTTCTGGGCGTCGCCGCGCACCCGCGGGGCCAGCCACGCGACCCCGCCGCCCGCCGCCTGGTCGAGCAGCGCGATCTTGTCGGCGACCGCCGCGGTGTCGGAGTTGGTGACGACGAACGTCTCGGTGCCGGCGAGCGCGCGCAGCACCTCGGCGGCGCCGTCGCGGAAGACCGGCCGGCCCTTCGTCAGCTTGTAGTTGTGCTTGTAGAGCACGCCGCCGGTCAGCCGGCCGCGCAGCGCGCGATCGGCGAGCAGGCCGTAGTCGTCGAAGATCGCGTCGGCGATCGGCACCATGCGCAGGTACGGATCGACCGACGCCGGCGCGACCGCCTTGCCCTTCCAGCGGAACGGGTGCGCCTCGGGCGCGTGCGCCAGCTTCGCCTCGACCGACGCCACGATCGCGGCGAACCGTGGATCGTCGACGGTGGTGCCGGCCAGCGTCGCCAGATCGGCCAGGTAGCCCTCGCGGAACGGCGCCCCCTCCGCCTCGGCGTCGGTCATGGTGCCGTCGAAGTCGAGGACGATCACGCGCGGCGGGCTCATGCGCCACCGACGGTACCGGATCGCGCGCGGCCGTGCCCGCGCCCGCGCCCGCCGATTCGGTCGCGCCGGCGCCCGCGTTACTTCGAGCGCTGCTCGTAGACGCCGTCCCAGTCGGGCCCGGGCGGTGACGCCGCCAGCTCGCGCACGCGCGCCTGGAAGACGCGCACCGCGCCGTCGTCGGGCCGCCGCGCCGCCAGCTCGTCGAGCACCGCGCCCGCCCCCGCGAAGTCGCGCGCGCGGTACGCCGCCAGCATCCGCTCCCACGCCGCCAGGTCGGCGTCGTCGACCGGCGCGTCGCCGGCCCCGGCCCTGCCGCACAGCTCGAAGATGCGCGCCGCGCGGTCCTTGCCCTTCACCCGCACGCGGTCCATCTCGCGGAAGACGAACGCCGCGCCGGCCGCCGCCCGCGTCGCCTCGCCGACGAGGATGTCGACGCCGTACTCCTTCGTCAGCGCCTCGAGCCGCGAGCCGAGGTTCACCGCGTCGCCGAGCACGGTGTAGTCGAAGCGCGCCTCCGAGCCCATGTTGCCGACCGCCATCGGCCCGGTATTGATGCCGATGCCGATCTCGATCTGCGGCAGGCCCTGCTCGCGCCAGCGCGCGTTGAGCGGCCCGAGCGCCCGCTGCATCGCCAGCGCCGCGTCGCACGCGCGCGCCGCGTGGTCGGGCACGTCGACCGGCGCGTTCCACACCGCCATCACCGCGTCGCCGATGTACTTGTCGAGCGTGCCGTCGCGATCGAGCACCAGCTCCGTCATCGGCGTCAGGTAGCGGTTGAGGAACGCGGCGAGCTGCTCGGGCGTCAGGCTCTCGGCGAGCCGCGAGAAGCCGCGGATGTCGGAGAACAGCACGGTCAGCTCGCGGCGCTCACCGCCGAGGCGCGCGGCGTCCGGGTTGGCGACGATCCGCTCGACGAGCGTCTTCGACACGTACTGGGCGAACGCGCCGCGCAGCCGCGCCTTCTCGCGGCCCTCGGTCGCGATCGACACGATCGTCCCGGCCGCGACGGTGAGCGCGAGCGCGAACACCGGCGGCAGCACCTCGACGACGACGCCGCGATCGAAGGCGAGCTGCGCGAGCACCAGCCACGCGAGCAGCAGCCCGGCCGCGATCGTCGGCGGCAGCCACGGCCGCCGGCGCAGCCGCCGCAGGTGGAGGAGCGCCACCAGCGCGCCGACCACGAGCATGCTGGCGAGCGCGACCCCGCCGCCGGCGTCGCGCAGGAGCCCCTCGTGCAGCAGGTTGTGCATGAGCGTCGCGTGCAGCTCGACGCCGTCGCTGAGCGGATCGAACGGGGTCGGCACCTTGTCGTAGGCCGCGTGGGTGAAGCCGACCAGCACCACCTTGCCGGCGAGCGCCGCCGGCGGCGTGCGGCCGGCCAGCACGTCGGCGGCCGACACCCGCGGGAACCGGCGCCCGAGGTAGTTGAGCCGCGCGACCGCGCCGCGGGTCGGCAGCGCGCGATCGCCGAGCGACACCACGCCGGTCGGCGCGACGTAGCGGGTCGGCTGGCCCGAGACCCGCGCGGCGAGCACGAAGCCGAGGCTCGCGTAGTAGCGGCCGCCCATCTCGACGACGAGCGCCAGGCGCCGGCAGACGCCGTCGACGTCGCGCAGGTGGTTGACGGCGCCGGCGCCCTTCGCGCCCGCCGCCAGCGCGGGCAGGGTCGCCGACACGGCGAACGCGCTCGGCGGCCCGGCGGAGCCACCGACCGCCTCGTCGAGCTGCGCCTTCTCGAGGCCGGGCGGCTCCGGCGGCGGCGCGGCGGGCCGGTCGGCGGCCGACTCGATCATGCGGAAGCCCGCGCCCAGGTAGACAACGCCGGCGCGCGCGATCGCGTCGGCGAGCACCTCGTCGCCGCGCAGCGCGTCGGTCACCGCGACCAGCGCGTCGCGCGCGGTCGCCAGCGCGGGGGAGGGCGCCGGCTCGGCCTTCGCGGCGTCGGCGGCGGCGCGCACCTGCTCGGCCAGCGGCGCCGGCAGGATGATCTCCGGCGACGAGAAGAACAGGTCGAGCGCGATCGCCTGCGGGTGCTGCGCGGCGAGCGCGTCGAGCAGCCGCGCCCACCCGCGCCGGGTCTGGAACACGTCGGGCGCCTCGCGCCGCGTCTGGTCGTCGAGGCCGACGATGACGATGCGGTCGTCGCGCAGCGGCAGGGGGCCGCGGATGCGGAAGCGCGCGTCGATCGTCGACAGCTCCAGCCGGTCGATGCCCGGCAGCCCGCCGCGGCGCCGCGGGCCGAGGTAGACGACCGCGGCCACCACCGTCGCGATCGCCGCCGCCAGGAGCGGCCAGTTGCGACCGGTCGAGCGCGGGCCGTGCACGCCGGCAGGCTACACGAGGCGGCAGCGGCGGTGCGGGCCGCGCGGCGGCGGTGCGCGGAAGCCATGGGATGACGGCGACTTGGCTCGCGGCCGGGTCGTCGGGATCCGCCCGCCGCCCGTCGATGTCGTGCCGGTCACAACTGGTTCGACCACTGTTGCAAGGCGGCCGCGCCCGGCAGTAGGGTCGGCTCGAAGCGGTCTTCGCCAAGGGGAGAGAGCATGTCTGCACCGTCCGAGCTCGCGCGCCCGTCGGGGGCGCTTCCGTCCGCGTCGCTGCCGGCGGCGTCCGCCGTCCACGCCGCCCGTCGGGCGCTCGGCGCCAGCCTGGCGGCGGCCGTGCTGGCGCTCGGGCTCGGCGGCG
>DASZXE010000159.1:0-3531 GCA_035546475.1 Kofleriaceae bacterium | reverse complement strand
TCGCCCTCGCGCGACGGGCCGGTGAGCGTGGCGCGCAGCCGGCCGGCGCCCGGCGCGGCCGGCGCGTCGATCGCCATGCGCAGCGAGCGCTCGGCGGTGCCGCCGGCCGGCACCTCCATCGGGATCACGTCGAGCACGCGGTCGTCGGCGGCGAGCGTGACCTGGACCTCGCGCGGGCCGGTCGCCGACGACGTCACCGCGACGTGGACGTCGTGGGTGCCGAGGCCGTCGACCAGCCGCGCCGACAGCGCGCTGATGCCGAGGTTCTCGGCCGCGCGGCCGACCTCGACCTGGTGGCGCGGACAGCGGCCCGGCGGCACCGTCAGCCCGGCGCCGTCGGAGACGACGACGACGCGGGTGTGGACCGGATCGTGGCAGAGCGCGTCGGCGAGCTGGAGGGCGAGCTCGTCGCCGTCGTTGTCGCCGTGGGCGCCGGCCTGCGCGAGCGCGCGGGCGCGCACGACCGCGCTGGCGTGGCTGGTGGTGGGCGGCACCTCGACGCCGGCGGTGGCGCCGGTCGAGATCAGCGCGAGCTGGTCGCGCGGGCCGAGGCTGTCCGCGATCGTCCGCACCTCGGTCGCCGCGCGGTCGAGCCGCGTGCCGCCGCCGTGATCGCGCGCGCCCATGCTGGCCGAGGTGTCGAGCACGACGATCACCCGCTGGCGATCGCGGCCGCCGACGGTGGGCCGCACGAGCGCGATCACCGCCGCCGCCAGCCCGGCCAGCACGAGCGCCAGCGACAGCTTGTGGCGCAGCTTGGCGCGCGCCCGCTTCGCGACCGGCGTCGGATCGCGCAGCACGCGCAGCAGGATCGTGCTCGCGACCGGCCTGCGCAGGTTGTGGAGGTGGAACAGGTAGGCGAGGACGACCGGCACCGCCAGCGCGAGGCAGCCGAGCGCCCACGGATTCGCGAGGCTCATGGTTGGCTCCCGGCCCTCATCGGCCGCCTCCGCGCGCGGCCTGCACGAGCTGGCGGCGCCGCAGGTCGTCACCGACCAGCAGCCGGGCGGGCACGCTGGTGAACGCCGGCGCGTAGAGGATGCCGAGCTCGCGGCACGACGTCTCGATCGAGGCGCGCCAGCGCTCGAGCTCGGCCGCGTACGTCTTCGCCGCCGCGCGGCCGCCCTTCATCGGCAGCTCCTCGCCGGTCTCGGCGTCGATCGCGACCGAGCCGTCGGACAGGTCGGGCGCGAGCTCGCCGTCGCCGAGCACGTGCAGCAGCACCGGCCGGTTGGCGATGCGCGCGAGCCGCCGCAGGATCGTCTGCCGCTCCTCCTCCTCGACGAGCAGGTCGGTCAGCACGACCGCCTGGTCGACGCGGCCGCGCTCGGCCTCGGCGCCGAGGGTGGCGGCCAGCTCGGCGACGCCGTCCGGCTCGGCGCGCTCGAGGCAGGCGACGATCGCCGGCAGCGCGCCGGTGTGCTCGCCCTTGGCCGAGGCCGCGCCGCCGCCGCGCCGCGCCGCCACCACGACCCGCACGCGGTCGCGCTGGCGCAGCGCGAGGAACGCGAGGCAGGCCGCCAGCTCGCCGGCGTGGTCGACCTTGCGCGGCGTGCCGAACGCCATCGACGCGCTGGCGTCGACGACGACCAGCAGCGACAGGTCGCGGTCCTCGTGGAACAGCCGGACCAGCACCTGCTCGAGGCGGGCGAACACGTTCCAGTCGACGAGCCGGAGGTCGTCGCCCGGCGTGTACGGCCGGAAGTCGGCCAGCTCGACGCCGCGGCCGCGCGCCTTCGAGCGCCTGTCGCCGGGCCGCCCGCCGGTGGTGGGCATCGGCGCCGCCAGCCGGAGCTGGTCGAGGCCGACGAAGATGGAGCGATCGATGCGCATGGTCCCCCCGGAACGAAGCGGGCGAGCGGCGGCCGGCGAGCAGCGATCAGGCGAGCGTCGCCAGCGCGTCGGCGACCAGCGCGTCGGTGGTGATGCCGTCGAGCGTCGCGTCGAAGCCGAGGATCATGCGGTGGCGCAGGACCGGCGCCGCGACGGCGGCGAGGTCGTCCTTGCCGACCCACGCGCGGCCGGCGAGGAGCGCGTGCGCGCGGCCGGCCAGGAGGAGCGCCTGCATCGCGCGCGGGCTGGCGCCGAACTTCACGTACTTCTTCACGCGCGCCGGCGCCCCCGGGTGATCGGCGTGGGTCGCGAGCGTCAGGTTGGCCGCCGCGTCGGCGACGTGCGGCGCGACGACGATCTGGCGGACCAGCCGCTGGATCGCCAGCAGGTTGGCGCGGTCGAGCACGCGGCTGGCCTGCGGCAGCGACTCGCCGGTCGTGGTCAGGCCGATCTCGCGCAGCACGTCGATCGTCGGGAAGCCGACCGTGACCTTCAGCAGGAAGCGATCGAGCTGCGCCTCGGGCAGCGGGTAGGTGCCCTCCATCTCGATCGGGTTCTGCGTCGCGATCACGCAGAACGGCTCGGCGAGCACGCGGCGCACGCCGGCGACGGTGACCGCGTGCTCCTGCATCGCCTCGAGCAACGCCGACTGCGTCTTCGGCGTCGCGCGGTTGATCTCGTCGGCGAGCACGAGGTTCGCGAACAGCGGGCCGGCGCGGAACTCGAGGTTCGAGCGGCCGGCGTCGTCGCGCATGAGGACCTGCGTGCCGGTGATGTCGGCCGGCATGAGGTCGGGGGTGAACTGGATGCGCGACGCGACGATGTCGACGGTGTCGGCGAGCGCGCGCACGAGCAGCGTCTTGCCGAGGCCGGGCTGGCCCTCGATGAGCACGTTGCCGCCGGCGAGCAGCCCGATCAGCACCTCGCGGCAGAGCCGCTGCTGGCCGAGGACGATCTTGCCGAGCTCGGCGAGCACGCCGGCCATCGCCCGGGCGGCGGCCTCGAGGCCGGCCTCGTCGGGCGGCATCGCGGGCGAGACGGTGGCGGGCACCTGGGCGGCGGCGGGCTTGGCGGAGACGGTGGTCATGGGGCCTCGGGGACGGCGCGGTTGCGGAGCGCGTCGAAGTAGCTGTGGATGTAGTCGCGGCGGACGAGCGGGATGTCGTCCTTGCGGATCGCCGCCTCGTTGGCGGCGTCGTAGTGATCGACGGCCTGGGCGAACGCGACCGGCTGGGTCTGGCCGGACTCGCGCTCCTCGACGGCGCGCACGGCGCCCTCCGGGGTCATCGCCGGCGCGGTCTCGACCTGCTCGGCCATCACCGTCGACGGCACGTCGCCGGCGCCCGACGGGCTCGACGGTCCGGTCGGCCCGTGGCCCGAATGGCCGCTGCCGGTGCGCACGCTGACGACGTTGTCGGAGCCCATCGTCGCCGGGCCCGGCGGCGCGTTGCCCTGCGTGGGCGAGCCGCCCGGCTGACCGCCCGGCTGGCCCGGCTGGCCGCCCGGCGTCATGCCCTGGCCGGGCATCTGGCCCTGGCCGGGCATCTGGCCCTGGCCCTGGCCGGGCATCTGGCCCTGGCCCTGGCCGGGAAGCTGGCCCTGGCTGCGCTGGCCGTTGCCCATCGCCTGGTCCATGCCGGCGGCGCGGGCGGCGGCCGCGCGCGCGTCCTGCGCGGCGGCGCTGCCCGACTGCGGCTG
>DASZXE010000158.1:0-14974 GCA_035546475.1 Kofleriaceae bacterium | reverse complement strand
CCGTCGCCGACGACGCGCCGGCCGGCACCGTCGCCGCGCCGATCACCGACCAGGGCATCGCGGTCGGCCCGGTCGCCTCGCAGGTCGCGATCAAGCAGCTCGGCACCAACGGCGGCGGCTTCTACAACGTCAACTCGGCGCACCCGCTCGAGAACCCGACGCCGCTGTCGAACTTCCTCGAGAACCTGGCCATCCTGCTCATCCCGGCCGCCTTCTGCTTCACGTTCGGCCGGATGGTCGGCTCGCGCGGCCAGGGGATCGCGCTCCTGGTGACGATGGCGCTCCTGCTGGTGCCGTTCGTCGCGCTCACCTACCAGCAGGAACAGGCGGGCAACCCGACCTTCACCTCGCTCGGCGTCGACCAGCACGCGTCCGCGCTGCAGGCCGGCGGCAACATGGAGGGCAAGGAGACCCGCTTCGGCATCTCGGCGTCGGCCTTGTGGTCGACGACCACGACCGCGGCCTCGAACGGCTCGGTCAACTCGATGCACGACAGCTTCACCCCGCTGGGCGGCGCGTCGCCGATCTGGATGATGGCGCTCGGCGAGGTGTCGTTCGGCGGCGTCGGCTCCGGGCTCTACGGGCTCCTCATCTTCGCGATCGTCGCCGTCTTCATCGCCGGCCTCATGGTCGGACGCACGCCCGAGTACCTCGGCAAGAAGATCGAATCGTACGAGATGAAGATGGCGTCGCTCGCCATCCTGGTGCCGGTCGCGGCGGTGCTGCTCGGCACCGCCGCCGCCTGCATGGTCGGCTCGACCTACAAGGTCCTCAACAACCACGGCGCGCACGGCTTCTCCGAGGTGCTCTACGCGTTCATGTCGCAGGGCAACAACAACGGCTCGGCGTTCGCCGGCCTCACCGCGAGCAAGTTCTTCTTCGCCACCGCCGGCGGCATCTGCATGTGGGTCGCGCGCTACTGGATCATCATCCCGACCCTCGCGATCGCCGGCTCGCTGGCGAAGAAGAAGTCGGTGCCGCCGTCGAGCGGCACCCTGCCGACCGACGGGCCGCTGTTCGTCGTGCTGCTCACCGGCACCGTCGTCCTCGTCGGCGCGCTGTCCTTCATCCCGTCCCTGGCGCTCGGCCCGATCGTCGAGCACCTGATGCTGCATCCCTGAGGATCGCCATGTCCACCCCTGCTCCTTCGACCTCCGCGCCGTCGGCGCGCCGTGACAAGAGCGTCGCCGCCCGGCCGCTGTTCGATCCGTCGATCGTCAAGCGCGCCATCCGCGACGCGTTCGGCAAGCTCGACCCGCGCCGGATGATCAAGAACCCGGTGATGTTCGTCGTCGAGATCGGCAGCGTCTTCACGACGATCCTGTTCTTCCACGCGCTGGTGACCGGCAACGGCGACGCCGGCGCCGGCTTCATCGCCGCGATCTCGCTGTGGCTGTGGTTCACCGTGCTGTTCGCCAACTTCGCCGAGGCGATGGCCGAGGGCCGCGGCAAGGCGCAGGCCGACAGCCTCCGCAAGGCGCGCCGCGACGTCCAGGCCACCGTGCTGGCCGAGCCCCGCCGCGACGCCGCGCGCTCGACGCGGCCGTCGTCGCAGCTCCGCCCCGGCGACCTGGTCTGGGTCGAGGCCGGCCAGGTCATCCCCGGCGACGGCGAGATCATCGAGGGCGTCGCCTCCGTCAACGAGAGCGCGATCACCGGCGAGAGCGCGCCCGTCATCCGCGAGAGCGGCGGCGATCGCAGCGCGGTCACCGGCGGCACCACCGTGCTGTCCGACTGGCTGATCATCCGGGTCAGCACCGCGCCGGGCGAGTCGTTCCTCGATCGGATGATCGCGATGGTCGAGGGCGCCAAGCGCAAGAAGACGCCGAACGAGATCGCGCTCGACATCCTGCTCGCCGGCCTGACCATCATCTTCCTGCTGGTGACGGTCACGCTGCTGCCGTTCTCGCACTTCGCGGTGCACGAGGCGAAGGCGGCCGGCGGCGGCGCCCACACGGTGACGCTGACGGTGCTGGTCGCGCTGCTCGTCTGCCTGATCCCGACGACGATCGGCGGCCTGCTGTCGGCGATCGGCATCGCCGGCATGGACCGGATGATCCAGGCCAACGTGCTGGCGACGTCGGGCCGCGCGGTCGAGGCCGCCGGCGACGTCGACATCCTGCTGCTCGACAAGACCGGCACCATCACCCACGGCAACCGGCAGGCGACCGCGTTCCTGCCGGCGCGCGGCGTCACCGAGGCGCAGCTCGCCGAGGCGGCGGTGCTGTCGTCGCTCTCCGACGACACGCCCGAGGGCAAGAGCATCGTCGCGCTCGGCGTCGGCAAGCTCGGCCGCACGGTCAGCGCGCCGCCCGGCGCGACCTCGGTGGCGTTCACCGCCCAGACCCGCATGAGCGGCATCGACTTCGACGGCCGCACCATCCGCAAGGGCGCCGGCGACGCGATCGCGCGCCACGTGTCGACGCTCGGCGCGCCCTACCGGGCGGCCGACGGCATCCCGGCCGACGTGCGCGCCACCGTCGACGGCGTCGCCAAGAAGGGCGCCACTCCGCTGGTCGTCTGCGACGGCGCGACCGTGCTCGGCGTCGTCCAGCTCGCCGACGTGGTCAAGGACGGGATCAAGGACCGCTTCGGCGAGATGCGCCGCATGGGCATCAAGACGGTGATGATCACCGGCGACAACCCGCTGACCGCGGCCGCGATCGCCGCCGAGGCGGGCGTCGACGACTTCCTCGCCGAGGCGACGCCCGAGAACAAGCTCGCGATGATCCGCGACTACCAGGCGAAGGGCCACCTGGTGGCGATGACCGGCGACGGCACCAACGACGCGCCGGCGCTCGCCCAGGCCGACGTCGCGGTGGCGATGAACAGCGGCACCCAGGCAGCGAAGGAGGCCGGCAACATGGTCGACCTCGACTCCAACCCGACCAAGCTGCTGGAGGTCGTCACCGTCGGCAAGCAGATGCTGATGACCCGCGGCGCCTTGACGACCTTCTCGATCGCCAACGACGTCTCGAAGTACTTCGCGATCATCCCGGCCGCGTTCGTCGCGACCTACCCGCAGCTCGCAGCGCTGAACGTGATGAAGCTGCACTCGCCGGCCAGCGCGGTGCTGTCGGCGGTGATCTTCAACGCGCTCATCATCATCGCGCTCATCCCGATCGCGCTGCGCGGCCTCAAGATCCGGCCGGCGCCGGCGGCGGTGACGCTGCGCCGCAACATCCTCGTGTTCGGCGTCGGCGGCCTGCTCCTGCCGTTCCCGTTCATCAAGCTCATCGACGTCATCATCTCCGGCCTCGGGCTGGTGAGTTGAGGTTCGCCATGAAGACCCTCTGGTCCGTGTTCCGTCCCGCGCTGGTCTCGCTGCTCGTCTTCTCGGCCGTGTGCGGGCTCCTCTACCCGCTCGTGGTCGGGCTGGTGGCCGCCGGCGTCTTCCCCCACCAGGCGACCGGCTCGCTGATCGTCGACCACGGCAAGGTCGTCGGCTCCGAGCTCGTCGGCCAGCCGTTCGACGAGGCCGGCTACTTCTGGTCGCGGCCGACCGCGATCGCGAACTACCAGGCGATGAACTCGAGCGGCACCAACCTCGGGCCGCTGAGCGGCGACCTCCACCAGGCGGTCGCCGATCGGGTCGCGGCCCTGCGCGCCGCCGACCCCGGCAACACCGCGCCGGTGCCGGTCGACCTCGTCACCGCCTCGGGCTCCGGCCTCGATCCGGACATCTCGCCGGCGGCCGCCTACTACCAGGTGCCGCGGGTCGCCCGCGCGCGCGGCGTCGCCGAGGCGGAGGTCCGCGCGCTGGTCGCCAGCCACATCGAGGAGCGGACCCTCGGCATCCTCGGCGAGCGCCGCGTCAACGTGCTGCTCCTCAACCGCGCCCTCGACGCCCGCCTGGGAGCGCTGGGCCACTGACGAGCCGGCCATGGATCCCCGCGCGCGCGCCCACGCGACCATCCTCGTCGTCGAGGACGATCCGCACGTCGCCCGCTTCCTGCGGACCACGCTGACCGCCCACGGCCACCCGGTCGTCGAGGCCGGCACGCTGGCGGCGGCGATGGACGCGCTCGAGCGCGTGCAGCCGACCATCGTGCTGCTCGACCTCGGCCTGCCCGACGGCGACGGCCTCCAGCTCCTGCGCGCGCTGCCGGCCGATCGGCGGCCGGTCACCATCGTGCTGTCGGCGCGCGGCCAGGAGGGCGACAAGGTCACCGCGCTCGACGCCGGCGCCGAGGACTACCTGACCAAGCCGTTCGGCGCCGGCGAGCTGATGGCGCGCATCCGCGTCGTCTTGCGGCGCGTGCTGGGCGCCGCGGTCCCCGACGTCATCGAGGTCGGGCCGATCAGGATCGACCAGCCGCGCCACACCGTCACCGTCGACGGCCGCGAGGTCCACCTGACGCCGATCGAGTTCCGCCTGCTGCTCGAGCTCGCGCGCCAGCCGGGGCGGGTCATCACCCACCGCAAGCTGCTGAGCGAGCTGTGGGGGCCCAACGCCGTCGAGCACGCCAACTACCTGCGCGTCCACATGGCCGCGCTGCGCCGGAAGATCGAGGCGGACCCCGCCCAGCCGCGCTGGCTGCTGACCGAGACCGGCGTCGGCTACCGCATGCGCGAGGCGTGACGCGCCCGTCCGGGAGGCGAGATGAACCCGCACGACGCCGATCGCCCCGACCCCGACACGCTGCTCGCGCAGATCACGGCCGACGAGCTGCGCGCCCGCCGCGCGCGGCTCAAGATCTTCTTCGGCGCCGCGCCCGGCGTCGGCAAGACCTACGCGATGCTGGAGGCGGCCCGCCACGCGCGCGCCGGCGGCGTCGACGTCGTGGTCGGCGCGGTCGAGACCCACGGCCGCAGCGAGACCGCCGCCCTGCTCGACGGCCTCGAGGTCGTGCCGCGGCGATCGACGACCTACCGCGGCGTCGTGCTCGACGAGCTGGACCTCGACTACCTGCTCACCCGCAAGCCGGAGGTCGCGCTGGTCGACGAGCTGGCCCACACCAACGCGCCCGGCAGCCGCCACGCCAAGCGCTGGCAGGACGTCCTCGAGCTGCTCGAGGCCGGCGTCGAGGTGTGGACGACGCTCAACGTCCAGCACGTCGAGAGCCTCGGCGACGTCGTCCAGCAGATCACCGGCGTCAAGGTGCGGGAGA
Source organism: Kofleriaceae bacterium (assembly GCA_035546475.1). Lineage (GTDB taxonomy): Bacteria > Myxococcota_A > Polyangia > Haliangiales > Haliangiaceae > UBA2376. The sequence goes on along the minus strand of DASZXE010000158.1, from coordinate 9,863 downwards.
CGGTCCCCGACGCGCTGCTCGAGCGCGCCGACGACGTCGAGCTGGTCGACCTGTCGCCGGAGGAGCTGCTCGAGCGCCTCGAGGAGGGCCGGGTCTACGTGCCCGACCAGGCGACCCGCGCCGCCCAGCACTTCTTCCAGCGCGGCAACCTGCTCGCCCTGCGCGAGCTGGCGATGCGGCGCGCCGCCGAGCGGGTCGACGCCGAGGTGCTGCGCTACCGGCGCGAGCAGGGCATCGCCGAGACCTGGCCGACCCGCCCGCGCATCGCCGTCTGCATCGGCCCGAGCCCGACGTCGGAGCGGCTGGTCCGCGCGACCAAGCGGATGGCCGAGGGGCTGCGGGCGCCGTGGTCGGCGGTCAACGTCGAGGTGATCGGCGCGCGGCCGCTGCCGGCCGCCGACCGCGAGCGGCTCGAGGCCGACCTCCGGCTCGTCGAGGCGCTCGGCGGCGAGGTGATCCGCCTGCACGGGCCGTCGATCGCCGCGGCCCTGCTCGCCTACGCGCGCGAGCGCAACGTGACGATCATCGTCGCCGGCAAGCCGACCCACGCGCGCTGGCGCGACCGCCTGCGCGGCAGCATGCTCGACGACCTCATCCGCGGCTCGGGCTCGATCGAGGTGCACGTCATCGCGCCGATCGACGACGACCCGCCGGCGCGCCCCGCGGTCGGCCGGGCGCCCGCCCAGGCGCCGCTCGCCACCTACGCGTGGGCGGTCGGCGCGATCGCGGCGGTCACCGCCGTCGGCACCGCGCTCTACCACTACGTCACCATCGCCGACATCACGATGCTGTACCTGATCGCGATCGCGATCGCGGCGCTGCTCGGGCGAGGGCCGTCGCTCGTCGCGGCGTCGGCGGCGGTCGCCGCGTTCGACTTCTGCTTCGTGCCGCCGCGCTTCACCTTCGCGGTCTCCGACGTCGGCTACCTGCTCACCTTCGCCGTGATGTTCGCGTGCGGGCTGGTGATCAGCACGCTGGTCGTGCGGCTGCGCGGCCACGAGCGCGAGGCGGTCGCCCGCGAGCAGCGGACGGCGTCGTTGCAGGCGTTCACCCGCGACGTCGCGCTGGCCGGCACCGTCGCCGACGTCGCCACCGTGCTCGCCCGCCACCTCGAGGAGACCCTCGACGTCGCGGCGGCGGTGCTGGTGCCCGATCGCGACGAGGGCCTGGTCGCCGCCGCCGGCCTGATGCCGCTGGCGTCGCAGGAGCTGGCGGTGGCGCGGTGGACGTTCGAGCACGGCGAGCAGGCCGGCCACGGCACCGACACGCTGTCGGGGGCGAGCACGCTGTGCGTCCCGCTGGTCGCCGGCGAGGCGGCGGTCGGCGTGCTCGCGCTGCAGCGGCGCAAGGGGACGCCGGTCCGGCTCGGCGTCGATCAGCGCCAGCTCATCGACGCGCTGGCCCGCCAGGCCGCGCTGGCGATGGGCCGCGTGCTTTTCGGCGAGCAGGCCCGCGACGCGGCGGTGCGCGCCCGCACCGAGGAGCTGCGCAGCTCGCTGCTGTCGGCGGTGTCGCACGACCTGCGCACGCCGCTGGCGGTGATCACCGGCGCGGCGACGTCGCTCGTCCAGCACGGCGACGAGCTGGCGCCGCCCGAGCGCACCGAGCTCCTGCTGTCGATCGTCGAGGACGCGCGCCGCCTCGAGCGGATCCTCGCCAACCTGCTGCAGCTCACGCGGGTCGAGAGCGGCGTCGAGCTGACCCGCGAGCTGGTGCCCGCCGACGAGGTGATCGGCTCGGCCCTGACCCGCACCGAGGAGAGCCGCGGCGAGCGGCCGGTCGAGACCGACGTCCCCGAGGACCTGATGCTCGCGATCGATCCGGTGCTGTTCGAGCAGGCGCTGATCAACCTGCTCGAGAACGCGGCCAAGCACGGCGCGCCGCCGTTCTCGATCCGCGCCCGCCGCGACGGTGACGCCGCCGAGATCGAGGTCTCCGACCGCGGCGCCGGCCTACCGGACGGCGAACCCGACCGGCTGTTCGACAAGTTCGTGCGCGCCTCCGCCGCGCCCGGCGCCGGCCTCGGCCTCGCCGTGGTGCGCGCGATCGCCGCCGCCCACGGCGGCACCGTCACCGCCGATCGCCGCGCCGGTGGCGGCGCGACCTTCCGCCTCCGCATCCCGATGGACGCGCACGCGCGGCCGGCGTGACCGGCGCGCGGCCCAGGCCGGCTCCAGCGTCACGCACAGCGCGAAGGCGAGGAACGCGAACGTCACGATGGTGGGCACGACCTGCACGCCGTCGGTGATCGCGGGGACGAGGCCGCGCCAGGCGGTCAGCAACAGGAACGCCCCGACGACGCCGACGGCGACGCGGTCGACGCGCTGGTGCTCGGGCTCGACGTCCGTCGCCTCGACGGACCGCGGGGTGGGCTCGGAAACGGCAGCCTGCATGCGGAACAAGATGCGGCCGCGCCCGTCAAGATCGCGCACGGTCACCATCAAGAGGTCGTGCGTCCCGCCAGCAGCTCGTGGCGCCCGCAGACCGTGCGCCCGCGGCGGCGCGCCGCACCCGCCATTTGATGGCTTCTGCTCGGGACCTTGACGCGGCGTTGATGTTCGCGGCGCTACCGATCGATGCGTGATGCGCACCCTTCCGTTCTTCCTCGCCGCCGCCGTGAGCGCCCCCGCGCTCGCCGCGGCCCAGACCGCGCCGACCGCCCCCACCGCGCCGACCGCGCCGACCGCGCCTGGCGCGCCTGCCGCGCCGACCGAACCGACCGAGCCGGCCGGGCCCACGCCGGAGACCCCCGTCTCGACCCCGACGCCCGCCGGATCGACGACGGCGCCCGACGCCGCCGGCGACACCGCGCCGGCCGGACCGGCCGTCACGGTCGGCGGCTACGTCGAGGGCTACTACCAGCTCTCGTTCCAGGATCCGTCGAACCGGATCACGAACCTGCGCGGCTTCGACAGCCGCAGCCGCACGTTCACCCTGTCGAACGTGGCGCTGTCGGTCCAGGGCGAGAAGGGCCCGGTGACCGCGCACCTCGTGCTGCAGGTCGGCCACACGCCCTCCACGTACTACCTGGCCGAGACCGCGAGCCCCGGCACCGGCAGCGTGAACAGCTCGTCGGCCGAGCTGTGGAAGTACCTGCAGGCGGCCACCCTGAGCGCGAAGCTGCCGGGCGAGTGGCTGCTCGAGGCCGGCCTGTTCCCGTCGCCGGTCGGCATCGAGGTCATCCCGGTGAAGGACAACTGGAACTGGTCGCGCTCGAACCTCTTCTTCGGGCTGCCCTTCTATCACACCGGCGTCACGCTCTCCCGGCCGATCGGCGGCGGGTGGACCGGCAAGCTGCACGTCTACAACGGCTGGAACACCGTCGTCGACAACAACGACACGCCGAGCGTCGCGCTGTCGGCGGCCTACACCGACGACAAGACGAGCGCGCAGCTCCTCTACTTCGGCGGCAACGAGCGGCCGACCGGCGCGGCGGAGGGCAAGCCGTGGCGCAACCTGTTCGACGCGCTCGTCCAGCGCTCGATCACCGACGACCTCGCGATCGCCGCCCAGGCCGACGCCGGCTTCGAGAAGAACGACGTCGGCACCAGCTCGTGGGCGGCCGGCGCGCTGTACGGCAAGCTCGCGCTGTCGAGCAAGCTCTACGCGGCCGTGCGCGGCGACTACTTCTACGAGAAGGTGGCGGAGGACCAGGGCAACCGCGCGAGCGCCATCTTCTGGCCGACGAAGTGGATGGCGTCGGGCACCGCGACCCTCGCCTACCAGCCGGCGGACGGCGTCTCCGCGCGCCTCGAGTACCGCCACGATCAGGCCAAGGACGACGTCTTCTTCGGCGGCGACGTGAGCGTCGACGACACCGGCGCCTTCGTGCCCAACCGCAAGGCGCAGGACACGGTCACCGTCGGCGTCACCACCTGGTTCTGATTCTGAGCGGCCTCGGCCGCGGGCCCCATCCGCCGGCGGCCGCGTCGGCGTCGAACGGGCGAGCCGCGCGGCCCGGCGTCACCGGTACGGCCAGCGGTACATGGCGACGACGTACCCGCGGGCGCCGGGCGCGTCGTCGAGCGGGATGCCCGACAGGTCGAGCTCGCCCGACGGCGCGCGCGCCGGCGGACGCTGGCGGTGGACCCACGCGCGCGGCACCGCCGGGTCGGGCGCGTCCTTCGCCTGCCGGACGCGGCGCACGTACCAGCCGAGCGCCATCGGGACCGCGGCCGCGAGCCCCGCCGCCGGGGCGAGGGCCACGAGCGCATGGACGAGCGTCGGCAGCGGCGCGACGACCAGCGCGGCGCAGGCAGCGTCCCACGCGTGGTGTCGCGGCCACGCGGCGGACGTCGACGAGACCGCCGGGGCCTCGGCCGTGTGAACGATCAGCTCCACCGCGCCAGTGGACCAGAGGCGCGCACGGATCGACGCCAAGAACGCATCACGTCGGCGTCAAGACGCGGGTCACAGCTCGACCTGCGCGCCGACCTCGAGCACCTGGTTGGGCGGGATGCCGAAGAACTCGGCGGCGGGGCGGGCGTTGTGGTGCATGAACGAGAACAGGCGCTCGCGCCAGCCGCGCCAGTTGCCGCGGCAGGCGACCACCGACTCGCGGCCGAGGAAGAACGTCGCGCCGGCGGTGGCGAGCCCGCGCTCCTCGACGAGCCGGAGCAGCGCCGGCACGTCGGGGCTCTCCATGAACCCGTAGGAGCCGATCACCTGCCAGAAGCCGTGGCTCAGCTCGCGCACCACCACCCGCTCGCCCGGCGCCACGTGCGGGACGTCCTCGGTCATCACCGACAGCAGCACCACCTTCTGGTGGAGGCTGCGCGCGTGCTTGAGGTAGTGCAGGAGCGCGAGCGGCGCGCCGTCGGTCTGGCCGGTGAGGAACACCGCGGTGCCGGGGACGCGCACCGGCGGCGACAGGCCGAAGCTCTCGAGGAACTCGTCGAGCGCGAACTGGCGCTCGGCGAGGCGCCGGCGCAGGCGCGCGCGCCCGTAGGCCCAGACCTCCATCAGCACCAGCATGCCGCCGCCGATCGCGAGCGGCAGCCAGCCGCCGCCGGCGATCTTGAACGTGTTGGCGACCAGGAACGCGAGATCGACGGTGACGAAGACCGCGGCGAACAGCGCGAGCGCCGGCCACGGCCACCGCCAGCGCCGGCGCACGACGAGGGTGAACAGGATCGTCGTGATGAGCATCGTGCCCGACACCGCCAGCCCGAACGCCGAGGCCAGCGCGCCCGACGAGCGGAAGGCGAGCACGAGCGCGCAGGTCGCGAGCATCACGGTCCAGTTGAAGCCGGGCAGGTAGACCTGGCCCTGCTCCTCGGCGCTGGTGTGGACGACCCGCGCGCGCGGCCAGTAGCCGAGCTGCACCGCCTGGCGCGTGAGGCTGAAGACGGCCGTGATCAGGGCCTGCGAGGCGATCACGGTGGCGGCGGTCGCCAGCACGACGAGCGGGTAGAGCGCGGCCGCCGGCGCCGCCGAGTAGAACGGCCGCGTCGCGACCGCCGGATCGGCGAGCACCGCGGCACCCTGGCCGAGGTACGAGAGCACCAGGGCGGGCAGGACGAGCCCGAACCAGGCGAGCCGGATCGGCCGCGCGCCGAAGTGACCCATGTCGGCGTACAGCGCCTCGCCGCCGGTCAGGCAGAGGACCACCGCGCCGAGGATCGGGACGCCGCGGAGCCCGTGGCGCACGAAGTAGCCGACCGCGTAGGTCGGGCTCAGCGCGGCGAGCACCGACGGATCGCGGCGGATCGCCAGCGCGCCGAGCGCCGCGATCGTCACGAACCAGAGCGCCAGCACCGGGCCGAAGAAGCGGCCGACCCGACCGGAGCCGAACCGCTGGACCAGGAACAGGCCGACCAGGATCACGATCGTGATCGGGATGACGGCGTGCTCGAGGGCCGGCGACGCGACCTTCAGGCCCTCGACGGCGGACAGGACCGAGATCGCCGGCGTGATGACGCCGTCGCCGTAGAGGAGCGCGGCGCCGAACAGGCCGAGCACGATGACGACCGCGGCGTACCGGCGGCCGGCGCGGGCGCCGGTGAGCGCGAGCAAGGCCAGGATGCCGCCCTCGCCGCGGTTGTCCGCGCGCATCAGGAAGACGACGTACTTGACGCTGACCACCAGCACCAGCGACCACAGGAACAGCGAGATGATGCCGAGCACGTCGGCGCGGTTGGCGTCGATGGCGTGCGGCCCGACGAACGCCTCCTGCAGCGCGTAGAGCGGGCTGGTCCCCAGGTCGCCGAAGACGACGCCGAGCGCCGCGAGGGCGAGCGGCGCGATCGATCGCGCACCGGATCGATCCATGACCTCCGTTGTTACACGAGCGCGGGGGCGCCCTCGCCTCCCCTCGCGGCGTCTTGGCGCAATCTTGATGCGGTCAGGCGGCCGACGGCTCGCGTGCTCGCGGCGGTGCTCGCCGGTGCGCCGCCGGTCCGCGCCACGAACGGGCCGCGAGCGGGCCACGGGCGGCCGGCGTCTCGACGCGATCTTGTCGCGGCCTTGCCGCGCCTCGAACGCCGGCCGGCGCACGGTGAGCTCGCGCGAACCCGCGCCGGAGCCTCGCATGTCGGCCACCTCGTCCATCGCCTGCGCCCGCCCTGCCCGCCCGCTCGGCTCGGTGCGCGCCGCCACTCCGCGCGACGCACGCCAGCTCGAGCGCCTCTTCCACGCCGCGCTCCTCGAGCCACCGCCGGCGTTCGCTCGCCGCGGCGCCCGCTCGCAGCTCCTCGTCCTCGACCTCGGCGGCCGGCTGCACGCGATCGCGAGCGTGACGATCGATCGCGAGCTCGGCCGCGCCCGCGTCCAGCTCCTGGTCGTCGACGCGCCGCACGGCGCCACCGCCCGCGAGATCGAGGAGCGGATGCTCGGCGTCGGCCTCGCCCTCTGCGACGCCTACGGCTGCTCGCAGGTCGAGCTCGGCGACCACGCGGCCGGCGGCCGGCCCGACCGGTTCGCCCGCGAAGAGGCTTCTTGACGCGATCTTGACGGGACCTTGTCGCGGCGTGAATCCGCGACTGGCTACGTCTGGAGACGAGGCCGACCATGTTCGAAGGCATCGCGATCGCCATCCTGCTCATCGTCGTCGGCGCGATCCGGGTGGTGCCCCAGCTCATCGAGGGCGGCACCTGGGGCGCAGAGGCGTCGCTGGCGGCCGTGCTGATGGGGCTGGGCTTCCTCGCGCTCGGCATCGAGCTGCGGAGCCTGATCGGGCGCCTGCACGGCCCGCGGCCCCCCCGCGTCACGGCGCCGCGCTGAACGCCCGGCCCGTGCCGCCTGCGGTACGATCGCCAGGTGAACGGGGACGATGACGAGCGGCCGGATCCCGACGCGCTGCTCGAGCGCGTGCAGGCGGAGGAGCGGCCGCGCGCGCACCTCAAGATCTTCTTCGGCGCGGCGCCCGGGGTCGGCAAGACGTACGCGATGCTCGAGTCCGCGCGGCGGCTGAAGGCCGACGGCGTCGACGTCGTGGTCGGCGTCGTCGAGACCCACGGCCGCCGCGAGACGCAGGCCCTGCTCGAGGGGCTCGAGGTGCTGCCGCGCCGCACGCTCGCCCACCGCGGCGTCGAGCTCGACGAGCTCGACCTCGAGGCGGCGCTCGCCCGCAAGCCGGCGCTGATCCTCGTCGACGAGCTGGCCCACACCAACGCGCCCGGCAGCCGCCACCTCAAGCGGTGGCAGGACGTCATCGATCTGCTCGACGCCGGCATCGACGTCCACGCGACGCTCAACGTCCAGCACATCGAGAGCCTCGGCGACGTCGTCCAGCAGATCACCGGCGTCAAGGTGCGCGAGACGGTGCCCGACGACCTGCTCGCCCGCGCCGACGAGCTCGCGCTCATCGACCTCGCCCCCGAGGCGCTGCTCGAGCGGCTCGCCGAGGGCAAGGTCTACCTCGGCGAGCAGGCCGCGCGGGCCGCCCAGAACTTCTTCCAGAAGGGCAACCTCGCCGCGCTCCGCGAGCTGGCGCTCCGCCGCACCGCCGAGCGGGTCGACGTCGACGTCCAGGCTTACCGCCGGCAGCGCGGCATCGAGCGGCCGTGGGCGTCGCGCGAGCGCCTGCTGGTCGGCGCCGGCGCCAGCCCCAGCTCCGAGCGGCTGATCCGCGCCGGCAAGCGGATCGCCGAGCGGCTCGACGCCGACTGGCAGGTCGCGTTCGTCGACGTGCCGACCCGCCCGCTCGGCGAGCGCGACCGCGAGCGGGTCGAGGCCCACCTGCGGCTCGCCGAGTCGCTCGGCGCCGACGTCGTCCGCCTGCGCGGCGAGTCGGTCGCCGACGTCCTGCTCGAGCACGCGCGCGAGGAGAACGTCACGCGCATCCTCGCCGGCAAGCCGACCCACGGCCGCTGGCGCGACCTCCTGCGCGGCAGCCTGCTCGATCAGCTCATCCGCCGCTCCGGCGAGATCGAGCTCCACGTGATCGCGCCGCTCGAGGGCGGCGGCCGCGCCGCGCCGCCGAAGCTGGCGCGCGCCGCCGTGCCCGCGCCGCGCCCGCGCGCGTACGTGAGCGCGGCGGCCGGCGTCACCTTCATCACCGTGCTCGGGCTCCTGCTGTTCGGCACGCTCAGCGCCGCCGACCTGGCGATGCTCTACCTGGTCGCGATCATGATCTCCGCGCTCGGCGGGCGCGGGCCGTCGCTGCTGGCGGCGTCGCTGTCGGTGGTCGCCTTCGACATCTGCTTCGTGCCGCCGCGCTTCACCTTCGCGGTGTCGGACGCGCGCTACCTGCTCACCTTCGCCGTGATGTTCGGCGCCGGCCTCGCGATCAGCACGCTGACGACCCGGCTGCGCGCGCAGGAGCGCGAGGCGCACGACCGCGAGCGGCGGACCGCGGCCTTGCTCGCCTTCACCCGCGACGTCGCCACCGCGACCGAGGTCGCCGACGTCGCCGCCGCCGCGGTCCGCCACGTCGAGGAGATGATGGGCGTCGCCGCCGCGGTGCTGGTCCCCGAGGGCGAGCAGGGGCTGGTCTCGGTGGCCGGCCTCATGCCGCTGGCGGCGCAGGAGACGTCGGTGGCGACCTGGAGCTTCGAGCACGGCCAGCCGGCCGGCCACGGCACGGCGACCTTGCCGGGCGCCGCGGTCACCGCGATCCCGCTCGCGCCGGGCGATCAGCCGCTCGGCGTGCTGGTGGTCGCCGGCCCGCGCGGCGCCCGCGGCTTCGACTCCGAGCAGCGGCGGCTGGTCGACGCGCTGGCCCGCGGCGCCGGCCTCGCGATCGGCCGCGCGCGGCTGGCCGGCGAGGCGCGCGAGGCGACCGTGCGCGCGCACCGAGGAGCTGCGCAGCTCGCTGCTATCGGCGGTGTCGCACGACCTGCGCACGCCGCTGGCGGTGATCACCGGCTCGGCGACGTCGCTGCAGGAGGACGGCGGCCGGCTGCCGCCGGGGATGCGGGCGGAGCTGGTCGACACCATCGTCGGCGAGGCCCGCCGGCTCGAGCGCGTGCTGCAGAACCTGCTCGGCATCACCCGGGTCGAGACCGGCCTCGAGCCGGCGCGCGAGTGGGTGCCGATCGACGAGCTGATCGGCGCCGCGCTCGAGCGGACGCGCGACATGCTCGGCGACGCCGCGGTCACCGTCGACGCCCCGCTCGACCTGCTGGTGCCGGTCGACCCGGTGCTGTTCGAGCAGGTGCTGATCAACCTGGTCGAGAACGCGGTCAAGTACGGACGGCCGCCGGTCGAGATCAGCGCGCGGCGGGCCGGCGACCGGATCGAGCTCGACGTGCGCGACCACGGCGACGGCCTGCCCGAGGGCGTCGAGGAGCGGGTGTTCGACAAGTTCTTCCGGGTGCCGGGCGTGCACGCGACCGGGGTCGGCCTCGGCCTCGCGATCTGCCGCGGCATCGTGCTCGCGCACGGCGGCACGATCACGGCCGGCCCGGCGCGCGGCGGCGGCG
>DASZXE010000157.1:0-7908 GCA_035546475.1 Kofleriaceae bacterium | reverse complement strand
GTCGTGTGCGAGGCGACGGGGCGCACGAAGGTGTGCCCGTCCTTCGTGAATGGCTTCATCGACGCGAACAAGGTGCTGCTGCTGTCACCGCGCGCCGGGGCCGATGTCGTGCTGTACGTGACGGCCACGCAGGTCGCGCTCGTCGATCGCGTGCACCTGCGGTTCGTCGGGCACATGGTCGAGGCGCCGACGGTCACCGAGATCGATGTCGACGTCCCGTCGCGCGGCACCGACGACGAGCAGCGCCGCCAGCTCGAGCCCGCCTTCCTGCGCGGCATCGCGGTGTTCGTCGGGGCGCGGCATCCCGAGGCGGTGACGGTCGTGCTGTCGGAGCCCGCCGGCGCGCAGGCGAGGGCCCACACGACCGCGTGGGGGTTCGCGACCGGCGGCAACGCGAACGCGAGCTACACCGACAAGTACCGCGCGGCGAGCGGCGACTTCAACATCAGGCTCTCGTACATCACGACGGACTTCCGCCTCCTGGTCGCGGGCTTCGCGAATGGCGGCATCAACCGGCAGCCGCCGCTGACGCTCGACGACGGCACGGTCGTGGACCTGAACTCGTACAACTGGGGCACGAGCGGCGGCGCCGAGGCGATCAAGCTGATCAGCCAGCACTGGTCGTACGGCCTCGGCAGCTACTCCGAGATCGACGACCCGCGCGCGCAGTCCAGCTTTGGCCAGCGCACCCGCGCCGCGATTGCCTATGACGAGTTCCGCGCCGATGACCCGCGCGGCAATCGACTCGAGATCTTCTATCACCTCGGCTGGGCATACGAGAGGTACAACCTGCGCAACGAGCTCGGCGAGACTAGGGCGTGGTACCCCGTGCACGGCATCGACGCCGTCGGCAGCGTGCGCCACGACCGGATCACCTACGGCCTGCAGCTCGAGACCAACGTGCAGCTCGATCACCCGCGCCGCCGCTACTCGCTCACCGCTTCTCCGTACACGACGATCCAGCTCGGCGATCACATCGACCTCGCACTGTCCCTCTCCATCACGAACCGCGAGCTCCCCGCCCCCGACCCCGCCGTGATCGATCCATCCGACTTCCAGCAGCTCTCTCGCCTCCAGTTCGCGGAGCCGCTGTCGATGAACGCGTCCTTGAGCCTCGACTTCCACTGGGACGCGACGAACGGCGAGCGCAACGACCGCATCGGCTCGATCTGACCTGAGCGCGCCCGCCGGCATGGCTCGCGTATGCCGCGGTCGACGCCGCGCGAGATGGATCGTGTCTGGAAGGGCCCCGAAGAAGGCGGGATCGTACGATCTCGCGCCGGAGCTTGCGTCCGGGCGTGATCCGGCGGCGGGGCTGAATCGTAGTGCCGCGATGAAGCGATACCTCCTCGCGCTCGGACTGCTGGTCGCCGCGTGTGACGGCGGGGCCGACCCCGACCCCATGGCGTTCCTGCCCACCCGCACGCCGTGCGTGATGGACTTCAGCTTCGCGGTGACGACCGGGCCGAGCGCGGGGCTGTCGAAGGGCGGCTCCCTGTTCCTGCCCGTCGAAGACGACGGCAGCATCGCGCAGGGCCAGCTCGTGCCCGACGGCGAGGCGCCGATCCCGGTCACTGGCCGACTGGACCGCAGCGCCTTCGAGCTGGTCTTCGACCTGGGCGGTGGGCAGAGGATCCACGGCGCCGGCGAGGCGCTGCCGGCCGACGGGGTCTGTCCGCCGATGGCCGAGGGGACGCTGACCGGGCCGCTCGTGGGTGATGGTGGTGACTGGTCCGGAATGGCCTCGGGGGTGGCGCTCGTCGACGATCAGGGCCGCGTGTTCATCGCGCAGACCGCGCAGCAGACCATCCTCCTCAAGGCGAACCTGAACGCCGCGGCGGTCGTCTACGCCGGCGCCACCAACCAGGCGGGCGCGACCGATGGCGCGGCGTCGAGCTCGCGCTTCCATGGCCCCGATCCACTGGGCTACTTCCCGGGCACCAGGACGTTGTACGTTGGCGACACTGGCAACCAGAAGGTGCGTGCGGTCAAGACCAATGCCAACCCGTCAGTGACGTCGCCTGTGACCAAGGCGATGATCGCGTCGGCGACCACCGCCGCCGGCTTCGCGGCGCCCGCCGGCTTCGAGCCTCGCGGCATCGCGGTCGACAACTCGGGCCTGGTCTACATCGCGGACCGCGCCGGCTACGCGATCTGGCGCTGGAACCCGACGAACGGCAACATCAAGCTCGTCGCCGGCAGGCCGGGCACGCCGGGCACCACCGACGGGACGGGCACGGCGGCGCGGTTCACCAAGCTGGGGAGCATGTCGACCTCCGACGACGGCATGCTCCTCAATGTCATCGACGGGTGCTTCATCCGCCAGCTCAGCCTGTCCGGCACGGTGGTCACGCTGGGCAGCGTCGCGACCTGCAGTTGAATCTCGGCGTGCGGTCTGAGCGCGTCCGGCCGCGTGGCCGGCCGGCGCGTAGCAGGCGCTGTGGCGCGCCACCCAGTGGCGGATCCGGGCAGAAGCCCGTGTGCGAACGCGTCGCTCAGCCTCGACTTCCGCCGGGACGCGACGAACGGCGAGCGCAACGTCGATCCGAGATCCGAGCTGATCGGGCGACCTGCGAGCGGGCGACGTATGCTGGGGCAACCGTGGCGCACCGCGAGTCCTCGGCATCGAGGCGGCTGTTCGAGCCCGCGCGTCACGAAGCGAGGCGCGACGTGGCGTGGGACGAGGCGCGGGCGCGGGCGGCGATCCAGGAGATCGTCGACGATGCGGCGCACCAGCTCGGCGACGGCGTGACGTGGCGGTGGCATCCGCTCGACGAGGCCGCGGCGGCGGAGCCGGAGCACCGATCGCTGTACCTCGGCGCGGCCGGCGTGCTGTGGGCGCTCTGGTACCTCGCGCGCGTGGGCGCCGCGCGGGTGGAGCTCGACTGGGCCGATCGCCTCGCACGCGTCCACGGGGCGTACCGTGCGCAGCCGGATACCGGCGCGGTCGTGCCGTCCTACTTCCTCGGCGAGGTCGGCATCCTGCTGGTCCGGTTGCTCGTCGGCGGCGATCGGGCGAGCGCCGATCGGATGGCCGCCGCGATCCGCGACAACCTCGCCAACCCGACCGGCGAGGCGCTGTGGGGCGCGCCGGGCACGATGGGGGCCGCCCTGCGCATGCACGAGCGGACCCCTGAGCGGCGGTGGGCGGAGCTCTTCGCCGACAACGTCGAGCAGCTCTGGCGGACGTGGCAGGTCGGGGAGCATGGCCACCTGTGGACCCAGGACCTCCACGGCAGGCTCGACCGGCTGCTCGGCGCGGCGCACGGGTTCGCCGGCAACGTCCATCCGCTGCTCGCCGGCGCGGCGCTGCTCGGGGGGGACCGCCGCGAGGAGCTGTACGCGCGCTGCGTCGAGACGCTCTCCCGCACCGCGATCGTCGACGAAGACGGCGTCAACTGGCCGCCGGCGGTCGATGCGCGAACCCAGGGCGCGATGCTCGTGCAGTGGTGCCACGGCGCACCCGGCATCGTCACCGCGTGCGCAGGCCTGCCGCGCGGCCGCTGGCCCGAGCTGGAGCGGCTGCTGGTCGGCGCCGGCGAGCTGGTGTGGCGCGCCGGTCCGCTGGCCAAGGGCTTCGGCCTGTGCCACGGCACCGCCGGCAACGGCGAGGCGTTCCTCGTCCTCCATCAGCGGACCGGCGACCCGGCGTGGCTCGAACGGGCGAGGCGCTTCGCCATGGTCGCCCTCGAGCAGGCCGAGGCGATGCGCGACGTGCACGGGCGCAGGCGACACACGTTGTGGACCGGCGATCCCGGCCTGGCGGTCTATCTCTGGCAGTGCATCACCGGCGAGGCCGGCATGCCGTCATTGGATCTGCTGTAGTCGAGAAGGTCATTCCGACCGTGACATCGTGTGATCGAGTAGCGCACTGGCACCGACGAGCCGCGCAGTCGCCGACTGCGGTCATCGGTGCGCCCGCGTCCGCCTGCTGGAGCTCGACACCTGCTCGCTATGGCATCGTGAGGCTGTCGACGATGGCACGGCAGGCCGCGGGTGGGGCGCCGTCGCCGAGCGGATAGGAGCAGGTGGTCCCGAGGATGTGCTGGCCGCCGAGGTTGACCTGGAGGCTGGCCCGCTGCTCCTCGGCGTCGTGGACCTCGTTGTGGCACGCGGGGCCGAGCGCGGTCGTCGTCGCGCCGGCGGCGTCGAGCGTGGCCGAGCGCTGACCGGCGACGCGGGCGCCGAGGTCGCGGCAAGCCGCGTCGCTGCCGGTCGCGTCGGCATCCGCGCTGTACGGGACCATCTCGAGGTAGATGCCCGAGGGCTCGCTGTGGCCGAGCGCGGGCACGCGCTCCTCGAGGACCAGCTCGTTGGCCAGGATCCCGTCGGGGTGGATGACCTGCCAGCCCGGCGGGATCGCGACCGAGTAGGCGTCGGCGCGGGCGCGCTCGGCTGGCGCACAGCCCGCCGCCTGCAGCTGGTCCTGCATGTACGCCGCGGTGCCCTCGCACTTCGGACGAACGTAGTCGGCGTAGTTCGCCGAGACGTCGCCGGTGAGCGCACTCAGGTTGTTGGCGGCCATCTCCTCGAGTCCGGTGCGCATGCTCTCGGAGATGGCGGCGCACGCCTTCACCTTGACGAGCGCGCGGGCGACCGCGTCGCACTCGGCAACGCCGGTCGGGGCGATCGCCGGCTCGTCGGCCGGTGGCGATGGTGGCGATGGTGGCGATGGCGGCGATGCTGGTGCGGTCGGCTCGTCGACGCGGGGAGCGCCGGCGGTACCGGCAGGCTTCGAGCCACCACGAGTCGCGGCCACCGCGATGGCAGCGATCGCGGCTCCAGCGACCAGCACGCCACCGACGATCAGCGGTGCGCGGGACCGACGACGAGCGGGCGCCGTGGCGATGGCTCCAGCGGCGGGAGCCGCCGGTATCATCTGCCGGCAGCGATCGCAGCCCCAGGCGCCTGCGTCGGGGAACCACCGCAGCGGCTGGCCGCAGAACGGGCACGGTGGCGTGGACGGATTCATCGAGCCGGAACTCTACCCGTCCTTCATCCAGTTGACGCAGTTGGCGCCTGGCGTGTCTGCCGCGGCTGGACTGGCGGGGCGGGGGAGTCCACGGGCGTTGTGGGAGCTGCAATGATCGGGGCGACGCCCGATTGCCGCGCGCCTGACGGCTACTCGCCGCCCTCGATGTCGGCGTCGAGCGCGGGATCGATCCGCTGCTCGTCGTCGTCGAGATCGCCATTGTCGAGGCGGTCGAGATCCTGATCGAGATCCTCCTCGTCGCCGACGCGCGCGCTGCCGACGCGCTGCGCACGGTGTTCCTCGCTTGCCTCGTCGCCCTTGGTCTCCTTCGTGTCGTCGTCGTCGCGGAGGTTGCCCTGCAGCTCCGGGAGACTGCCGCCCTCGGGCTCCGTGTCGCCCACCGCGCCCACCATCTTGCCGAGGCCGAGCTGGTTGTTGAAGCCGCCGAGGCCGCTGCTCTTGCTGGTCGCCATGGGAGTCCTCCTTGCGGTGGAGCGATGCAGCGCGCGTGCCGGCTCGCCGCGTGAGCACCCATCACGCGCCGCCGTGTGTCGCGTGGGTATCCCCGCCATGGGGACCGACGCCCTTTCAGGCAACCGGAGGACGGAACGGCCGAAACGGTCGGCAAGATGACGGACGCCTCTACCTCGCCGGCCTCGGGATGCGTGATTGCGGCCATCAGAAATGATAGGATGGTGGCGTGAGCTTCGGGCGTTCGCGTGCGCGCGGCGGTGAGGCAGGCCCGCAGGGCGCGTCGTCGGCGGGCGAGCCGGGCCTTCGAGACGGGCGTCGATGTGACGTGGCGGTTCGACCACGAGGGTGCGGCCGCGCCCGGCGTGTACGAGGGCGGGCGGTCGCAGACGGTGGACAGCCTGCCGCCGGTGCTCGCCGAGCGCCTACACGAGCAGTTTCCGGCGACGGATGACATCGAGTAGACGCGCCGTGAAGAACCGGAACAGGCCTGTCGGCGTGGTGTTGAGCATCGGAGCGATGGTGGTCGCTTGTGGGCGGTCGCGGAGCGTCGGGCTGGATGCGGGCGCGCCGCGTGCGGGGGACGATGCGGCGGCGGCGGCGGCGGCGGACGCGGTGGTGCGGCACGATCTCGAGGGGCGGGTGACGGTGGATGGCATTCCGCAGGGAGGCACGACGGTCGTCATCGCAGGCCCGAGTGGTCGTGCGGTGGCCGAGACGACAGCCGGTCACGACGGCCGGTTCGGCTTCGACCGGGCACAGCTCGAAGGCGACGGCGAGCGGTGGGTGGTCGCGAAGCTCGCCGATCCGGTGGTCGGAGCGGTGGCGGCGCCGGTGTCGGCGACGAGTCCCGTCGAGCTGGCGGTCACGCCTGCTCAGACCGTCATGCTCGATGTCGTCATCGAGTTCCCGCCGAAGGCCGATGTCGGCTTCTCGGTCGATGTCGACGTCGACGCGAACAAGCTCGACGGCGTGCCCGATGCCGCGACGAAGGCGCTGCCCTTCGCGAGCACCGGCACGTCCGTCGGGGAGTACGTGCACACGCGCGTGGCGACGTCGCATCGCCTCTTGCGCGTGATGCGCGGCAGCTACAGCGTCAGCGCCTCGAGCTACGTGGAGTGGGGCCTCACGCGAGATCCGCACCCGCCGAACTGGATGACCGACCGGGCCATCTTGCCCGACGGCTCGGTCGTGCGCACCCGGTCCGGTGCTGTGCACCTGACACTCGAGCACGACACGGTCGTGCGCTTGATCATGGTCCCCGACTACAGCGACGAGCCGTGGCGGAGGCCGCAGCCGCCGCCGCGGTCGCCGAAGCACCGCGGCGCCCCCCGGCCTCGGTGACGCTGCCGGAGCGTGGGCGTCAGGCAGCAACTGGCGTGCTGCGTGGCCGCTCGACTGACGTGCTCGATCAGCGGGAGTAGACGCCGCAGGGGGCCCAGACGGCGCCGGGGCCGCCGGCGATGCCCTGCGGGAGGACGGTCAGCTCGATCGGGTTGCCGTCGACCTTCACGGTCACCGCGCCGACGCCCGTCTCGGTGCCTTGCTGGTGGAACGGCGTCATCGCGGCGGGCGGGCGATCGATCGGCGCGGCCTCGGCGCTCTTCGCCATGGTCACGTCGAAGACGTGGCCGCCGACCTCGGTGTGCGTCGAGTAGCCGTCGCCGGTCCAGCTCACGTCGATGGCGCCGGTGAGCGCGGGTGCGCCCTCGAACGGCGTGCCGGCGAAGATGTTGGGCCCGAAGTAGGCCGCGACCTTCGGATCCGTCGAGACGAAGCCCATCACCACCGGCTGCGCCTTCGGGTCGGGCTGGTAGAAGATCATGCCGCTCGGTGCCGAGCCGACCGGCGTGTGCACGACCTTCGCCACGTGGACGATGACGTTCGGCATCTGCAGGCCGGGCTCGGTCATGCCCGCGACGTCGACGCCGCCTTCCCAGCTCATCCACTTCGCGGCGCCGGCGGGCGCCTGGTAGGCGCCGCAGTCGAGCCCGGCCGTCGCCGGTTGCTTCACATCCTTCTTGTCGCCGTGGCAGGCCGTCAGTGGCAGCGCGAGCAGGAGGCCCGTGGCGATGCGGCCCGCGCCGCGCTTCGAGGACGAATGATGACGCATGGTGGAGTCCGTGTTCCTTCTGTGGCCGTTCGCGGCCAGCGAGCCCGACGTGCCGGACAGCGCGTTGCTGTCCCCTTCGCCCGCAGGAGCGCGGCGCGACGACGACGACGACCATCGGTGCTCGAGAGCTGAATACGGAGGCGGGGGCGCGGCCGTCAGACGCAGGGGCGCGCGACGCACGCCGTGCCAGCGCGCACGCGCCCTTGGCCTTGCCGATGGGCAGTCGCCGGTCAGGCGAGGGCGAGGCGCAGCGCGGGCTTGTCGGGCGGCACGAAGGTGTCGATCGACGACCAGAGGAGGGCCTCGGGCGTGATCGGCAGGTAGATGGAGCGGGTGAGGCCGAGGGCGCGCT
>DASZXE010000156.1:0-1534 GCA_035546475.1 Kofleriaceae bacterium | reverse complement strand
CGCCCCCACCGACCGACACACCGCTCCTATAGCCCGAGGAAGCGCCGGGCGGCAGCGCTGAATGCCTCGCGCTCCTCCCGGAGTTGCGAGAGAACCGCGACCGCGTGATCGGCCGCGCGTGCCTCCTCCTCGGCGTCTTCGGCTGCGAGCCGGAGTTGCACCGCGAGCTGGTGCGCTGACCTCGCCTTGGCGCGCACGGCGCCAAAGAGCTCGTCGACCAAGATGTCATCTTGCATCGGGATATCTCCTCGTTCGACTCCGCCGCCTAACCGCAACCAGTCGACGTCCCGCAGTCGCGGCACGTGTAGCACGTGCCTGCGCGTACCATGCGGCCGCCGCAGCGGTTGCACTCGATCGCGTCCTCGAAGGAGTTGAAGAGCGCGGTCTGGCCGGGGGCCGGCTGCTCCTTCGCCTCGGGCGCCTCGCCGCTCGCGTAGCCCGCGGCGAGCTTCGCACGCACCTCGGCGGAGAGGATGCCGGCCTCCTCCTGCTGGTCGACGTCGAGGAACTTCTTGCCGAACCAGCGGAAGATGTAGTCGACGATCGACTTCGCGTTGCGGATGTCGGCGTCGTTCGTCGGGCCCGACGGCTCGAAGCGCAGGTGGCTCAGCTTCGAGACGTACACCTCCGGCGGCACGCCGTACTGGAGGCCCATCGACACGGCGATCATCAGCGAGTTGACGAGGCCGGCCATCGTGGTGCCGTCCTTCGCGATGTCGACGAAGATGTCGCCCGGCGTCCCGTCCTCGAACAGGCCGACGTGGATGTAGCCCTCGTACTCGCCGACGCGGAACTTGCGGCCGACCTCGGTGCGGTCGTCCGGCAGGCGGCGGCGCTTCGGCGCGGCCACCATCGTCGCGGCGGCGGCCGGCGTCAGCGTGCCCTGCGCGCTCTTGTCGCCCTTGCCGGACAGCGGCTGCGCGACCTTGCAGTTGTCGCGGTAGATCGCGACCGCCTTCACGCCGAGGTGCCACGACTCGATGTAGAGCTGGGCGACCTCGTCGATCGTCGCCGACTCGGGCAGGTTCACCGTCTTCGAGATCGCGCCGGAGATGAACGGCTGAATCGCGCCCATCATCTTCACGTGGCCGCGGTAGTGGATCGCGCGGTCGCCGACGGCGCAGTCGAACACCGGGTAGTGCTCGCCCTTCACGTACGGCGCGCCGACGATCGTGTTGCGCTCGTCGATGAACGCGACGACCTCGTCGATCTCGTTCGGCGCGTAGCCGAGCTTCTCGAGGCCGAGCGGCACCGTCTTGTTGACGATCGTGATCTCGCCGCCGCCGACCAGCTTCTTCGACTTGACGAGCGAGAAGTCGGGCTCCACGCCGGTCGTGTCGCAATCCATCATGAAGCTGATCGTCCCGGTTGGCGCCAGCACCGTCGCCTGCGCGTTCCGGTAGCCGTTCACCTCGCCCAGGTCGAGCGCGTCGTCCCACGCCTTGCGGGCCGCGCCGAGGAGATCGGACGGCACCGTGTCCGCGTGCGCGATGTTGCCGACCGCGGCGCGGTGCTTCGCGATCACGCCGAGCAT
>DASZXE010000155.1:0-3084 GCA_035546475.1 Kofleriaceae bacterium | reverse complement strand
GGATCAGGTGCGGGTTCTGCGAAGTCGTGTAGAGCGTGTAGTTGCCGGTCGCCGGCTCGTAGTGGCCGATCGCGGCGCGCGGCTCCATCGCGTTCGGCGCGACGCGGTTGTTGACGAGGTCGAGCTCGACGATGCGCGCGGCGCCGGCGAACGCGGCGTCGACCGGGCCCAGCTCGCCGAGGTGCCAGTCGAAGCAGACGTTGCCCTTCGCCTCCGGCCATACCTGCGGCGCGCCGTCGGCGATCGCGTCGGCGAGCAGCCCGACGCCCTGGCGCACGTCGTACTCGACGTCGACCAGCGCCGCCGCCGCCTTCGCCGCGGCCTTCGACGTCGCGACGACCATCACGACCGGATCGCCGACGTGGCGCACCGTGCCCTGCGCGAGCGCCGGGTGGGGCGGCTCGACCATGTTCGAGCCGTCCTTGCTCTTCACCAGCCAGCCGCACGGGATGCCACCGAGCCCGTCGGCGGCGACGTCCTCGCCGGTGAGCACGGCGAGCACGCCCGGCACCGCGCGCGCGGCCGCGCCGTCGATCTTCGCGATCCCTGCGTGCGCGTGCGGCGAGCGGACGAACACCGCGTACGTCTGGTCGGGCAGCACGAGGTCGTCGGTGTACTGGCCCTTGCCGAGGAGGAACCGGCGGTCCTCCTTGCGCAGCACGCTGGCGCCGATGCCCTGCGCGGTCACTGGCCACCTCCCTTCAGCTCGCCGGCGGCGGCGCGCACCGCCTTGACGATGTTGTGGTAGCCCGTGCAGCGGCACAGGTTGCCCTCGAGCCAGTGGCGGACGTCGTGCTCGCTCGGCGACGGGTTGCGCGAGCAGAGGTCGGTCGCGCTCATCACCATGCCGGGCGTGCAGAAGCCGCACTGCAGGCCGTGGTGCTCGCGGAAGGCGGCCTGCATCGGGTGCAGCTCGCCGCCGCGGGCGAGGCCCTCGATCGTCGTGACCTCGCTGCCCTCGGCCTCGATCGCGAGCATCGTGCACGACTTCACCGACTTGCCGTCGACGTGCACGGTGCAGGCGCCGCACTGGCTGGTATCGCAGCCGACGTGGGTGCCGGTGAGGCGCAGCTTGTCGCGCAGCGCCTCGACGAGCAGCGTGCTCGCCGGGCAATCGATGACGTGGTCTTGCTCGTTGACCCTTAGCTTGATCGCCATGGCGCCTCCAGGGATGGGCAGGCCCGCCGCCGCCGCCGTCGGATCGAGGATCCGGACGGGGCCATCCTGGCTGCTGCGAGCCGGTGCGTGCAATCCCGCCGTCACGGAAACGCAAGCGCGCGGCGATTGCGCGCGCCGCGACGCTCGATGGCGAGTCGCGTCAGTGCGCGCGAGGCGGCGCCGGCGCCGGCAGGTCGACGAGCACGAGCTGCGCCGCCGCCGCGCCGCCGGTGGCGGTGAAGCGACCGTCGGCCAGCGTCGCGCCATCGCCGTCGTCGAGGTGGACGTCGTCGAGGTCGACGGCGCCGTCGGCGCACAGCACGTACGCGACGCGGCCGCGCGCGACCGTCCACGACACCTTCGCGCCCGGCGCGACGATCGCGCGCCGCACCTGGACGTCGGGGCGGACGAGCTCGAGCGGCAGCGCCGCGAGCTCGCCGCTCGCCGCGGGAGTGAGCGTCTCCTCGGCGGGCGCCTGGTCCGGCGTCGGCGACGCGAGCCAGAGCTGGAAGAAGCGCACCGGCTGGTCGCCGCGGTTCGCCTCCGCGTGGAAGATGCCGGCGCCCGCCGCGATCACCTGCACGCTGCCGGACGGCAGCTCGGTCGCGCGGCCACCTTCCTCGTGGGTGAGCGTGCCGTCGAGGACGAGGGTCACGACCTCGACGCCCGCGTGGCGGTGCGCCGGGAAGGCCGCGTGCGGCGCGAGCACGGTGTCGGCCGCCACCAGCAGGTCGCCGAGCACCGGCCCCTGGCCCGCGCGCGGGCCGATGGTGGCCGTGAAGTGGTCTCGCATCCGCACCCAGCCGAGGTCGGTCGCCGGCAGGTCGGCCACGCGATGGACGTCGATGCGCGGCTGCGCGGGCGACCACGGCGCGGTCGCGCCCCGGTGCGAGCCCAGGGCCACGCCGGCCGCACCGACCGCGAGCAGCACCAGCGCCGCCGTCGCCCACCGCCAGCCGCGGCCGCGATGCTCCGCGTGAGTGCGCGCGCGGGCGCCCACCGTGGCGGTGGCGGCGCCGGGTCGCATCGCGACGGGGGCGGAGAGGCTCATGGGCTGCTGGATCATCGTTCGACCGGACCGCGCTCCCGATGTACGGACAGGGAGGCGGTACCGATCGATGCTTGCATCCGGCGCGCCAGCGAAAAGCGCCCTTGAATAACCCTCAGCGTCGGTTATCCGACAGTGACTTTTCTTACGCCACGCGAGACGAGCAGCGATTCCAGCCGCTTGCGAAGATCGCCCTGGAGGACGATGGCGGGCCCGTCGACAGCGCCGCCGCACCCGAGGGCGCTCTTGAGCTCCTTGCACCAGCGCTCCAGCTCGGCCGGCGCCAGCTCCAGCTTCTCGACGATCGTGGCCTCCTTGCCCCCGCGCCCCTTCCGTTCGAGCCGCACGACCGCCCGCGCGGGCCCCTTCGGCGCCTCGGTCGCCTTCGCCTTCGCCGCTGCCGCCGCTGCCGCCGGCGGCGCCGCCTCCTGCCGCGCGGGCACCTGATCGCGCAGCGCCGCCAGCGCGCCGAAGCCCTTCGCGGGCGTGCCCGGCGTACCGGGCTTGCCGGGCTTGCCTGCGCCGGCGCTCATCCCGACGTCGCCGCCGAAAAGGCGCACGGCGCCTCGCGGCGCCGTCCGTGCTCGGGGTGGATGATGGGAGTCGAACCCACGACACCCAGGACCACAACCTGGTGCTCTACCGATTGAGCTACATCCACCGTGCAGGGGGCTGTCTAACCTGGATCGCCGGGCGAGTCCAGCCCCCGTGGCTCACTCCGGCCTCGTCGCCGAGGCCGTCGCCGTCGCCTACGGCTTCTCGACGTCGCCGACCGAGCCCGAGAAGTAGCTACGCAGCACCTCGGTCTCGACGTTGAGGTCGGTCATCGTGGTGTCGCCGGTCGCCGCCTTGATCGCGGCGTCGAGCTTCGTCACGCA
>DASZXE010000154.1:0-10950 GCA_035546475.1 Kofleriaceae bacterium | reverse complement strand
ACCACCGCCGCAACGGCGAGCCGCCGGTCTCGACCAGCCCGCTGCCGCCCGAGCAGCGCACCCTCGATCCCGAGGTGTCCGCCCGCGTCTATCAGCAGATCGCCCCCAAGGTCGCCGCCTGCACGGCGCAGGTCCCGGCCTCGGCGCGCGGCCCCGACCCGTTCGTCTACATCAACCTCACGGTCGCGATCGACCACGGCGTCCTCAGCAGCAGCGATGTCGTCCCGGTCGGCCACGACATCACCGACGACGGCGCGCGAAGCGCCCTCGAGTCGTGCGTCCGTGACGCCGCCTCGACGGTCCGGGTCGACGCCAAGGGCCAGGCCGATCAGGCGCAGTACGTGTTGCACTATCCGGTGCGCATCCGCTGACCCGGGCCCGCGCGGTGCCGCACCGCGGTATCGGGTTCGCGCGGTTGCCAGACACGTTCATCGCCGGACGTAGATCGTCGCACTGTCGCATGTCGTATGACGCCAGCGTGCACAGGGCCTTGCTGCGCGATGACGATCTCAGTACAGTCCCGCGGCCTATGCACCGGCCTACCGCGGCGGCATCCCGCGTGCAGATGGTCCTCGCGGCCGTCGCGACGATCTTCCTCCTCGGCCTGGGCCTCGGCCTGACCGCCTGCGACGAGCTGGGCGCCCGCACCCTGGTCCAGAAGGGCAACGCCCTCTACGACGACCAGGAGTACGAGAAGGCGATCGACAAGTACGAGGCCGCGCTCAAGAAGTCGCCCGGCCTGATGGTCATCCATCACAACCTCGGCCTCGCCTACGCGCGCCTGTTCCGGCCCGGCGTCGAGACCGACGAGAACAAGGCCTACGTCAACAACGCGGCCCTCCACCTGCAGAAGTGGCTCGAGAAGCACCCGAACGACCTCAAGGTCCAGAAGTTCCTGCTGAATCTCTGGATCGACGCGGCGGAGTACAAGCCGGTGCTCGACTACTTCATGGCCCAGTACCAGAAGGACCCGAACAACCGGTACGTCGTCGGCAAGATCGCCGGCCTCTACCTGATGATGACCGACTGGCGGACGGCGATCGACTGGCGGTACAAGGACCTCGCGCTCGCCGCCGACGATCCGGCCAAGGTCGCGGTCTACAAGGAGATCACGAACACGGCGTTCGGCCAGCTCTGGACCTCCACGGCCCGCATGAAGCAGCGCGGCGCCGACCGGGCCGAGCTGGCGGAAATCGGTCTCAAGGCCGCCGAGGACGGCCTCGCCATCGACCCGGACAACATCCAGCTCAACAGCTTCTCCCAGGGCCTGTGGAACCAGCGGGCCATCGCCGAGGGGCCGTACTGGGGGGCCGCCATCGATCGTGCGGAAGCACAAATCTTCGAGCAGAGGGTGCGCGTTCTCAGCGAGGAGGCCAAGAAGAACCAGCCCCCTGCGCCCCCTCCGGGTAGTCCCACGACCCCGGCGACCCCGGCGACCGGGAGCTGAACCGGCCAGAACGGAGCTGCCATGTTCGAGAACTTCGAGAACTTCAAGAAGCGGAAGGCGCCAGGCTGGTTGCTCGGGCTGATCGGCATCTCGGTCGCCGCCCACGTCGCGTTCGGCGGCGGGCTGGTGGTGAAGGACATGATGGCGGCGCCGCTGCTCGACGTGCCGCCCGGCAGCGACGACGTGAAGATCGGCGGGGCGACGCCACCGCCGGCCGCGCCGCCGCCCGGCCACAAGGCGCTCGACGTCCAGAAGAAGCCGGTCCCGCACAAGACGAAGGTCACCGAGACCGTGCAGCCGGTGAAGCAGGACGTGAAGCAGGACGTGAAGGCCGACGACACGACCGGTGTCGAGGGCGGCGTCGAGGGCGGCCAGGAGGGCGGCGAGGTCGGCGGCATCGTCACCGAGGCGCCGCCGCCGCCGCCGCCACCCCCGCCGCCGCCGCCCCCGCCGGCGCCGCCGCAGAACGTCGCGCCCAACGCGCTCGAGGCGCAGCGCATCGCCGGCGACAAGAACATCTACCCGGACGACGTCACCAAGACCGAGATCCAGCGGTCGGGCAAGACGCAGTTCATGGTGCCGGTCAAGGTCTGCGTCGGCACGAGCGGCTCGGTCACCGACGTCCGCATCCTCAAGTCGTCGGGCTTCCCCGCGTACGACGACAAGCTGAACCGCGAGATCCGCAAGTGGCGCTACACGCCGTTCACCGTCAACGGCCAGCCGGCGCCCGCGTGCGGCATGGTCAACTTCTCCTACCGCCAGAGCTAGGGCACTCCCTCACCAGGGCGCGCCCGCCAGCGCGCGTCACCAACCCCGAGGTCTCGAGTCATGGATAATGGATTCCTCCATGTAGTGGTGCACGCCAGCGTCCCCGTGAAGATCACGATGGCGTTCATGGCGATCCTCTCGATCTACACGGTGTTCCGCGCCGTCGAGAGGTTCCTGACCTACCGCAAGGCCTCGGACCAGACCATCTCGTTCGTGCTCGGCCTCCGCGAGCACCTGAAGACCGGCTCGATGGCGAAGGCGCTCGAGTCGGCCAACAGCTACAAGGACAGCCCGGTCGCCAAGGCGATCGCGGCCGGCATCCACGCCTACCAGGTCGGCGACACCGCGAAGCACGCCAAGGGCCCCGAGGAGCTCGGCGACTTCGACATCGTCGACTCCGTCAACCGCGCGCTCGACCGCGTCAAGGAGCGCGAGGGCTCGGGCCTCCGCAAGGGCCTCGCCGGCCTCGGCACGGTCGCGACCGCGACGCCGTTCATCGGCCTGTTCGGCACCGTCATCGGCATCATCAACGCGTTCGCCCTCCTCAAGGGCAACGCGACGATCGAGGTCATCGGCCCGGCGATCGCCGAGGCGCTCTACTCGACGGCGTTCGGCCTGGTCGTCGCGATCCTCGCGGCGATGACCTACAACTACTTCACCAGCCGGGTCGAGGAGATGGTCGTCGACATGAACGACGTGTCGTCGGAGTTCCTCGACCACGTGCTGCGCGAGGGACGGACCTGATCGATGTCCGGCGGCGGGCGCCACAAGGTCCACAAGATCCGGACCACCAAGCTGGATCCACCGAAGAGTGACATCAACGTCACGCCGCTCGTCGACGTCTGCCTGGTGCTGCTCATCATCTTCATGGTGATCACGCCGATGATGTCGCGCGGCCGCGAGGTGCCGCTGCCGAAGACGCAGTACCACTACAACGTCAAGGACAAGCAGCAGCCGGTCGTGGCGATCGACGCCGAGGACAACCTCTTCTACGAGAAGGAGAAGCTCGGCCCGGTCGGTCCCGGCACGCTGAAGATGATGGAGGACAAGGTCAACCGCGGCTGGTCGAAGGTGACCGACGCGGACGCGGCGCGCCGCATCTACATCAAGGCCGACAAGTCGCTGCAGTACGTGAAGGTCTACCCGGTCATCATGTACCTGCACGACGAGATGGGCGTCGACTCGGTCGACCTCGCGACCAACGAGAAGGAGGCCAAGTAGCCATGGGCATGCAGGTCGGCAAGGCCGGCGGGGTCAAGACGGACATCAACGTCACGCCGCTCATCGACGTCGTGCTCGTGCTGCTGATCATCTTCCTGGTGACGATGCCCATCATGATGCGGACCATCACGCTGACGGTGCCGCGCAAGATGGACACCGAGCGCGAGCAGACCAACCAGAAGAGCATCACGATCACGGTGAAGGCAGATCTCTCGGCCGACATCGACACCGGCGAGCGCGTCATCAACACGCAGGCGATCAAGATCGCCGCCGAGCTGCAGCCGCTGCTCAAGGACGTGCCCAGCACCGACAAGCTGGTCTTCGTCGACTTCGAGGATCCGGTCCCGTGGGAGGAGACGGTGACGGTGATGGACTCGATCCGCTCGCTCGCGAACGACGCCGAGCACAACGAGGTCAAGGTCGCCCTCAAGATGAAGGAGACCGAGAACGCCCCGGCGACCCCGTAGCGACGCCGGCGCTTCGCTCCGCGTCGCAGGTCCCCGCGTGCCCCCGCTCCGTCGGGGGCCGCGTCGTTTTCGGGGCGCGCGGCGCCGCCTCGGGTCGCGTCGGGCATCGCCAGGCGTCGTCGTGGCGACCTGCGCACGCGCCGACGCACCCGGCGCGACGGGCCCCTGCGACCCGGTCGCATGTCGCCTGTCACGGGACGTGAGAGAACGCGCGCGCACCCGTCCCGTTGACGGTGGTACTCCCGACGCCGGCGAGCGAACCGCTCGATCCGATCCTTCCTTCCGCGCGCGCGGGCACCGCGCGCCGGGCCGGTACCCGCTTGACAATCGCCGACGCCGACGAGTAAGAACCAACGTTTTCTGCGCGGTTGCGCGTGAGGCAGGCGCACCGCGACACCCGAGCCTCGCGACGGAGCACACATAACATGGACATCTCGAACCGGTTGCCGCGGCTGGTGCTCGCACTGGCGATGCTGGCACCCGCAGCCTGCGACCAGCCCGAATCGTCGACCTCGCTCCACCCCGAGGGCCCGCCGGAGGTCCTGCAGGTCTTCATGAAGGAGCCGGACGCGACCGGACGCGTGGGCACCGTGCTCGCCTTCGGCACCCACCCCGATGTCGCGATGACCTCGACGCACGCGGTGGCGAAGGCGGCGCCGCTGCGCCAGTCGATGCGCGTGGTCTTCGACGAGCTGCTCCTCGGCAACTACCTCGAGGAGATCGAGTGCACCGCCCGCACCGGCGTCGTCAACTGCCCCGAGTACTCGCACATCCCCGAGGGCGCGACGCCCGATGACATCGCGCGCTGCGCGGCGCCCGACACGCTCGACAGCCTCTGCAACGGCGACCTCGCCGTCTGCCTCAACCCCGAGGGCGTCCCCTGCGGCATCCGCGACGAGGAGAGCCCGACCCGTCCCGCCGACGGCGCGGCCGACGACCTCCGCCTGATCGCCGGCGCCGTCAAGCTGAAGTGCGGCAACATCGAGATCGGCTTCGACGACCAGACCAGCTTCTGGCAGCCGTCCGGCAACCAGCAGACGCCCGCCGGCAAGGCGCCGGAGAGCTCGCTCGGCCCGGCGCTCGTGCTGAAGCCGCTCAACAACGGCGCGCTGCCGACCAACCAGACCGACTGCCACCTCGAATTCGCGCCGAACGTCGTCGACAAGGACCACATCCAGGTCTGCACGCCGGCCGGCGGCCTCGAGAACGGCGCCTGCACGCCGGGCGACCTGTCCGGCTTCTCCTTCGGCACCGACGAGCTCAAGGCCACGTCGGTGCAGCCCGAGGACATGAGCACCGGCGTGTCGACCACGTCGCCGGTCCGCATCAGCCTCAACGCGGCCGTCGACGACGCCAGCCTGGCGACCGCGGTCACCGTCAAGGAGAACGGCGTGGTGCGGCCCGACGTGACCGTCGCCCGCGGCGCCACCGCCGACCTGAACCGCATCGACATCACCGTGCCCGGCGGCCTCGTGCCCGGCGCGACGTACGAGATCTCGGCCACGCCGAAGGACACGTTCGGCATCCCGGCGCCCACGCCGATCACCTTCACCTTCACCGTTGGCTCCTGATCGCAGGCGCGAGGAAACCATGAAGACCAACAAGCTCCTCCTGGCGATGGTCCTCGGCACCGGCGGTTCGCTGCTCGCCGCGGGCGCCGCCACCCGGGACACCCGCGCTCAGGGTGTCACCAGCGGCGCCATCCAGGGCCGCGTCACCGACGCCAAGACCGGCGACGCGCTCGCCGGCGTCACCGTCGTCGCCACCTCCGGCCAGTCGTCGCAGACCGCGATCACCGAGGACGACGGCACCTACAAGATCACCGAGCTGCCGCCCGGCGACTACCTGGTGACGTTCTTCTACGGCGACGTGACGATCGAGCGCAAGGACATCAACGTCGGCCTGCAGAAGACGACGCCGGTGTTCCAGAAGATCAACACCGAGTCGGCGACCACCGAGACGATCGTCATCAACGACAAGCCGCCGGACGTCGACCCGACGTCGACGAGCCAGGGCATCACGATCGACAAGGAGTACACGAAGAACATCCCGGTGCCGGGCCGCACCTTCGCGTCGACGCTCGGCGCGGCGGCCGGCTCGCAGGGTGACGCCCTCGGCGTCGCGTTCTCCGGCTCGAGCTCGCTCGAGAACCAGTACTACGTCGACGGCGTCAACACGACCGGCCTCAAGTACGGCACGGTCGGCAGCGGCGTCCTCAACGACTTCATCGAGGAGACCGAGGTCATCACCGGCGGCTACAACGCCGAGTACGGCCGCGCCACCGGCGCCGTCGTCAACGTGGTGACCAAGAGCGGCGGCAACGAGTTCGAGGGCCTGGTCTTCGCCTACGTGACGCCCGGCTTCCTGACCGCGGCGACCGAGCGCGCGCCGACGCAGGCGTCGTCGATCGACGCCCGCAGCGACCTCGGCGTCGAGGCTGACGTCGGCTTCCTGCTGTCGGGCCCGATCATCAAGGACAAGCTCTGGTACGTCGTCGCCGCGGCGCCGTCGTACACCTACAACAACGTCTACCGCACGACGAAGCGGCAGATCGACTCGGACAACGCGAACGGCCCGGACATCGATCCGGAGACCGGCTTCCGCATCTACGAGGACATCTCGACCCGCGTGTTCAAGCCGTGGGCGGGCGGCGTGTCCGGCCTCGCCAAGCTGAACTACGCGCTGTCGCCCGAGCACCAGGGCCAGCTCTCGTTCCAGGGCGGCCCGACCCAGGGCCGCAGCTACGCGATCTACGGCCTGCCGGCGGCCGGCGACTTCCAGTCGAACGCGTTCACCTCCGACGTCGCCGCCAAGTGGACGTCGAAGTTCAACGACAACAAGACCGAGGTCGAGGGCGTCCTCGGCTGGCACTACGACAAGAACAAGGTCGAGGCGGTCGATCCGACCGCGCGGACCACGCCGCAGGAGCTGCTCCTGTTCGGCAACCTCGGCGAGTGGTCGAAGCTCGGCTTCGAGGACGAGGCGACCAAGCTGGCCTGCCAGGACGGCGGCAACGACCCGTTCCCGGCGATCACCAACTGCCCCGACCTCGGCGTCGGCTACCGCGTCGGCGGCGGCGGCGGCTTCGACGACACCCGCGAGGGCCGCTACGCCGGCAAGCTGTCGCTGACCCAGCGGGTCAAGGCGCTCGGCACCCACGAGGTCAAGGCCGGCGTCGACGGCGAGATCAACACGCTGTC
Organism: Kofleriaceae bacterium; assembly: GCA_035546475.1. GTDB lineage: Bacteria > Myxococcota_A > Polyangia > Haliangiales > Haliangiaceae > UBA2376. The sequence goes on along the minus strand of DASZXE010000154.1, from coordinate 3,847 downwards.
CGAGCCGCGCGTCTACACCGGCGGCGCGTTCTTCCAGAACCGCGCCGACACGAAGACGATCCGCGCGTTCCGCTGGGTGCAGGTCGCGCCCGCGGACTCGACGGATCCGGCGTTCGACCGCATGTGCCCGTACACGCCGGTCGGCCAGATGAGCACGGTCGAGATCCCGTGCCGCTTCATCGGCCAGGGCGAGGAGGGCTCCGAGATCCAGGGCCAGACCGCCGACTGGGCCGCGTACCTGCGCGACTCCTGGCAGATCCGCCCGAACCTGACGCTCAACGCCGGCCTCCGCTACGAGGAGCAGTACCTCCGCTACGCGAAGTTCCTGCAGGACGACGTCAACCCGAACACCGGCAAGGTGTACGGCAAGAACGCGATGAGCATGAAGGGGATGCTGGCGCCGCGCATCGGCCTCCTCTACGACTGGACGCGTGAGGGCCGGTCGAAGGTGTACGGCCACTGGGGCCGGTTCTACGAGTCGATCCCGATGGACATCAACTCGCGGTCGTTCGGCGGCGAGGTCTCGCTCCAGCAGGACTTCGCGTGGAACAACTGCGGCGCGTCGGTGCCCGGCTACGGCGGCCCGTCGTCGAGCGGCTGCCCGACCGACACCGCGACCGGTGGCACGCTGATCGGCGTCGGCGGCACCGAGGTCGCGCCCGGCATCAAGCCGCAGTACATGGACGAGACGATCTTCGGCGTCGAGTACGAGCTGATGGAGGACCTGAAGATCGGCATCTCCGCGCAGTCGCGCTCGCTCAAGCGCGTCATCGAGGACGTGTCGACCGACGGCGCGGCGACGTACATCATCGCCAACCCGGGCGAGTGGAGCGACGGCGAGCAGGCCAAGCTGCAGAAGCAGATCGACGACGCGACCGCCGCCGGCGACAGCGCCGAGGCGCAGCGGCTCACCAAGCTGATGCGGCTCTTCACCGGCATCCGGATGTTCGATCCGCCCAGCCGCCGGTACGACGCCCTCCAGTTCACGGTGACCCGCCGGTTCTCGAAGTCGTTCTACATGCAGGGCAGCTACACCTACTCGCGCACGGTCGGTAACTACCCGGGCCTGATCTCGTACGACAACGGCCAGGTCGACCCGAACATCTCGTCGCAGTACGACCTCATCGAGCTGCTCTCCAACCGCGAGGGCCCGCTGCCGCAGGACCGCCCGCACTACATCAAGCTGGACGGCTACTACACGTTCGACTTCAAGAAGGCGGGTCGCGCGACCCTCGGCTGGCGCGCCCGCGCGCTGTCGGGCGTGCCGCGGAACGCCCTCGCCGGCCACCCGCTGTACGGCATCGGCGAGTCGTTCCTGCTGCCGCGCGGCGAGATCGGCCGCACGAACTTCGAGACCTCGCTCGACCTGCACGCCGGCTACGCGCGCCAGCTCGCCAAGGGCATGGAGCTCGAGCTGTTCGCCGACGTGTTCAACGTGCTCGACGACCAGGGGACGTTCTCGGTCGACGAGGACTACACGTACCAGTCGGACGCGAACCCGATCGTCGGCGGCACGTACGAGGACGTGGTGTTCGCGAAGGCGCTCGACATGAACGGCTTCGAGACGCCGGACCCGGTCATCCGCAACCCGAACTTCGGCAACACGGCGGGTCGCTACGCCCCGCTGTCGGCCCGGTTCGGCGCGCGCCTGACGTTCTAGTCGGGGGCTGTTCCAGTCCGGGGCGGCCGCGGGCCGCCAACGGACCTCGACGGGGGCTGCTGCGGCGGCCCCCGCGGCATTTTCGGCGGACGTCGTCGTCGGAGGGGCGTGCTAGATCCCGGGGCGATGGCGACGCTGAACCCCGAGCAGCGGGCGGCGGTCGAGCACGGCGACGGGCCGCTGCTCGTCCTCGCCGGCGCGGGCACCGGCAAGACGCGGGTGCTGGTCCACCGCATCGAGCGGCTGGTGCGGAGCGGCGTCGCGCCGTGGGAGATCCTGGCGGTCACCTTCACCAACAAGGCCGCCGGCGAGATGCGCGAGCGGCTGCGGCAACTGCTCGGCGTCGGGGTCGAGCGGATGTGGATCGGCACGTTCCACTCGATCTGCGCGCGGATCCTGCGGCGCTACGGCGAGGCGATCGGCCTGCCGCCCGACTTCCAGATCTTCGACGACGACGACCAGGCGAAGGTGGTGACGGGACTGCTGAAGGCGATGGCCTGCGAGGACAGCGTGTCGGCGCGGACGATCCTGTCGCGCTTCGACTACGCGAAGAACCGCGGCATCGACCCGGCGGAGGCGCCCGGCGGGATGCCGTTCGTCGACGACATCGTGCGCGACCTCTACCCGCAGTACCAGGCGCGGCTGGCGCGCGAGAAGGCGGTCGACTTCGGCGACCTGATCCTGAAGGTGCTCGAGCTGGGCCGGCACCCGGACGTCGGGCCGCGGCTGCAGACGCGCTTCCGCCACGTGCTGGTCGACGAGTTCCAGGACACGAACCTGGTCCAGTACCAGCTCGTGCGGATGCTGTCGTCGGGGACCGGCAACCTGACCGTGGTCGGCGACGACGACCAGTCGATCTACGCGTGGCGCGGGGCGGAGCCGCGCAACCTGCTCGACTTCGACCACGACTTCCCGCACGTCCGCGAGATCAAGCTGGAGCAGAACTACCGGTCGACGGCGACCATCCTCGACGCCGCCAACGCGGTGATCGGCCGCAACCAGGACCGGCGCGGCAAGTCGCTGTGGACGGAGGCGGGCGGCGGGGACCCGATCGGCTGCTACACGGCCGGCGACGACCGCGGCGAGGCGGAGTGGGTGGCGCGCACGCTGCGCGGGCTGGTCGACGACGGCGAGTGCTCGCCGGGCGACGTCGCGCTGCTCTACCGGACCAACGCGCAGTCGCGCGTGCTGGAGGAGCAGCTCCGGCGGTTCCGCTTCGAGCCGAAGGTGGTCGGGGCGACCGCCTTCTACGAGCGCAAGGAGGTCAAGGACGCGATCGCCTACCTGCGGCTGGTCGCGAACCCGGACGCCGACTCGGCGTTCGAGCGGGTGGTGAACGTGCCGCCGCGCGGGATCGGCACGGCGACGGTGGACCGGCTGGAGGCGCACGCGCGGCAGCAGAAGATCGGGCTGCTGGCGGCGGCGCGCGACGCGGCGCGGGGCGGCACCGACCTCGGGGCGGCGGCGCGGAAGAAGCTGGCCGGCTTCGTGGCGCTCATCGACGGGCTGCGCGAGGTGCACGCGGCCGGGGCGTCGCTGGCGGAGCTGGTGATCCAGGTGGTGGACCGGTCCGGCTACCGCGCGCACCTGGAGGGCGACGGCGACGAGGGGCGCGACCGGATGCGCAACCTGGCGGAGCTGGTGAACGTCGCGACCGACTTCGAGGACGAGCGCGGGGCGGGAGGCGGTGGGCCGGCGGCGGGGGCGGGGGCGGGGGCGTCGGGGTCGGGGGACGGCTCGGACGACGACGCGCCGGGCACGGCCGACGGGCTGGCGGAGCTGCTGGAGCGGATCGCGCTGGTCGGCGCGGCGGACCAGGCGGACGGGCGCGGGCAGACGGTCACGCTGATGACGATCCACATGGCGAAGGGGCTCGAGTTCGACGTCGTCTTCCTGTGCGGGATGGAGGACGGGCTGTTCCCGTCGATGCGGCCGCGGGCGGAGATCGACGAGGTCGCGGCGATGGAGGAGGAGCGGCGGCTCGCGTACGTGGCGCTGACGCGGGCGCGGCGGCGACTGTTCCTGTCGTACGCGCGGGTGCGGCGGGTGTGGGGCGACATGAAGCTGCAGCAGCCGTCGCGGTTCCTCGACGAGATCCCGGCGAGCTGCTTCCCGGTGCCGCCGCCGGCGGCGGCGCGGGTGCGGGTCGGGCCGCCGGCGATGGCGCCGCGGCCGCTGCGGGCCGGT
>DASZXE010000153.1:0-2439 GCA_035546475.1 Kofleriaceae bacterium | reverse complement strand
GCGACGGTGCGGCGGTTCCACGAGCAGCTCACGGACCGGCTGACTGCGGAGCTACCTCGCGTGCGGTGACCTGGCGCGCGGCTTCTGGCGCGTCCGCTGCGGCGACTGCGGCTTCGATGGGCTGGTGCGTTCGCGTGCAAGGGGCGGGCGGTTGTCCGTCGTGCCGCGGTCGGCGGATGGTGGACCTCGCCGCGCACCTCGTCGACCGCGTCCTCCGCCGGCGCGCTATCGCCAGTGGACGCTGTCCTTGCCGTGGCGCCTGCGCCCGCGGCTCGCCCGCGATCCGCAGCTCCTGTCGCGCGCGCTCGGCTGCTTCGTGCGCGCCGTCTTCCGCTGGCAGCGCGCGCGGGCGCGGGCCCTCGGCATCGTCGGTGCCGCGCCCGGGGCCGTGACGGCGGTGCAACGGTTCGCAGGTCGGCGGACCGGACCCCGGCCTGCGCCCGACTCGAAGAAGATGATCGGCGACCGGGAGCGCGCGGCTGACGTCTCGGGCGGGCTCGCCGAGGGTGACGACGTTCCGAGCGGCGCTTGACCGCCTGCGGCGCGGTCCACAGAATGCCGGCGTGCGACGCGACAGCCGGCTGTCTGGTGTCCTCCACGTGCTCCTCCACCTCGCCGAGCACGACGGGCCGATGACCTCCGCGGAGATGGCGCAGGCGATGGCCACCAACCCGGTCGTGATCCGCCGGCTGATGGCCGGGCTGCGCGACGCCGGGTACCTGCGCTCGGAGAAGGGCCACGGCGGCGGCTGGTCCCTGGCCTGCGATCCGGCGAAGGTGACCTTGCGCGACGTCTACGAGGCGCTCGGCGAGCCGTCGCTGCTCGCGATCGGCAATCGCACCGAGTCGCCCGGCTGCATCGTCGAGGAGGCGGTCAACGCGGCGCTGGGCACCGCGTTCGACGACGCCGAGGCGCTCCTCCTGGCCCGGTTCGGCGAGGTGACGCTGGCCCGGCTGGCCGCCGACGTCGGCCGCCGCGGTGGCGTTCGCCGCCGGCGCGCGCACCGCTGATGCACGGTCGACGGGGGGGCGCGGATTGACAGCGAGCGCATCATGCAACATGATAAGTATCATGATGTACGACGTGGTGATCGCCGGCGGCGGACCGGCCGGGCTGGCGGCGGCCCTCGCGCTCGGCCGCGCCCGCAAGCGAGTGCTCGTGTGCGACGCCGGCCCCCGCCGCAACGCGGCGGCCGAGCGGATGCACAACTTCCTCAGCCGCGACGGCACCCCGCCCGACGAGCTGCGGCGGATCGCCCGCGAGCAGCTCGGGCGCTACCCGAGCGTCGAGGTCGAGGACACCGGCGTCCGCTCGATCACCGGCGAGCGCGGCGCCTTCCACGTCGACGCCGGTACGCGTCTCGTCGAGGCGCGGCGGGTGCTGCTCGCCACCGGCATGATCGACGAGCGGCTCGCGATCGACGGCTTCGCCGAGCGCTGGGGCCACTCGATCGTGCAGTGCCCCTACTGCCACGGCTGGGAGGCGCGCGATCGGCCGTGGGGCTACCTGCTGCTCCCGCACACCGCCGCCCACGCGGCGATGTTCGCGGTCCAGCTCCGCGGGTGGACGCGCGAGGTCACCGTCTTCAGCCACGGGGCGGCGATCGACGACGAGCTGCGCGCGCGCCTCGACGGCGCCGGGATCCGGATCGAGACCGCGGCGATCGCCCGGCTCGACGGCGACGGCGCCGGCCTGCGCGCCGTCACCCTCGCCGGCGGCGCGACCGTGCCGTGCGAGCTCCTGTTCGCCCACCCGCCGCAGCAGCAGGTCGGCCTGGTCCGCGAGCTCGGGGTGAAGCTCGACGGCGACGGCTTCGTCGAGGTCGACCCGATGCGGCAGACGTCGATCGCCGGCGTGTACGCGGCCGGCGACCTGACCACCCGCGGCCAGGGCGCCATCCTCGCCGCCGCCGCCGGCACCCACGCAGCGGCGGCCATCAACGCCGAGCTGACCATGGAGCTCGCCCTCGCCGGCGCCCTCTCGGTCTGAGCGGCGGGCTACCGCCGCGCACCCCGCCGGCGGACGATCAGCAGCAGGGCGAGCGCGCCGAGCAGACCGGTGTCGCGGCCCGCGCCGCCCGTCGAGCAGCAGCCGCCGTCGCCGATCGGCTCGAGCTTGCAGGGCGGGCTGCAGCCGTCGCGGTGGATACGGTTGCCGCCGACACCGCCGTCGCCGCCGACGATCGCGCCGGCCTCGAGCGCCTCTGCCGCGACGGCGCGCGTCCACCGTTCGCGCACCAGCGCCTGCGCCGGACCGCCGCGGGCCAGGTCGCGTACCGCCTGCGGCGGCCCTGGTCCGGCGCCCAGACCGAGCTCGTCCTCGATCCGCTCGCGTTCCTCCGCCGCCTGACCGCGCTGATCCCGCCGCCCCGCCAGAACCGAGGCCGCGCCCGCCCGGTCGCTGGCCGGAGGCCTGCCCTCGCGCACGCCGAGCCTCACG
>DASZXE010000152.1:0-3164 GCA_035546475.1 Kofleriaceae bacterium | reverse complement strand
GGGCTGGCAGCTCGAGACGGTCGAGCCGATCGACCTGATGCCGGGGACGAGCCAGGTCGAGGTGGTGGCGACGCTCGGCCGAAAACAGGCGCCCGCGGCCGGGGCTGGCTAGCATCGGCGGGTGCTGCGCAACGTGGCGACCGCCTGCGTGCTGACCGCGGTCGCGGCGCTGGCCGGCTGCGGGACGCGCTCGCTCCTGCTGATGAAGCCGCTGCCGCCGACGTACGCGTGGCAGCGGGCCGATGGCGGGACGGCGGCGCCCGCGCGCAGGCCGTCCTTCGACTCCGCGCTCGCCGACGCTCGCGCTCCGCTCAGGACGAACGGTAGGACGGGGGCCGCCGACCCTCGCGCTGCGCTCGGGGCGAACGGTCGGGACGGCGATGGGGTCGTGCCGTGGGCGGGGCTGCCGGCGCCGCACCTGGCGCCGCGGTCGAAGACGCCGGTGGAGACGCCGTCGTCGATCGCCCGGGCGCGCGCGCTCGTCGGCCAGCGCGATCCGCGTCCGCCGCTCGCCTTCGCGCTCACCGTCGCCGCGGGCCTGACCCACGCGCGCGCCCTGCCCGACCCCGCCGACGGCCCCGCGCTCGTCGCCTGGGCCGATGCGCGCCACCTGCTCGTCCGCATCACGCCGGGCGCGACCGCGCCGCCGGACCTGGCCGCTGGCGACCTCGTCGTCTTCGATCGCGCCGTCGGCGGCGCGCCCGCGTCGCTCGTCGCGGTCGTCCTCGGCCACGACGCCCGCGGCGTCTTCGACCTCCTCTACCTTGGCGGCGGCGTCATCCGGCTCGGCCACCTCGATCCGACCCGCCCGAAGACCGCGCGCGACCACGACGGCCGCAGCGTCAACACCTACCTCCGCCACAACCGCGACGAGCCGCCCGCCGGCACCCGCTTCCTCACGGGCGAGCTCCTCTCCTCCCGCCTCCGCCTCCCCTCTCGCTGACCCGCCCCGTCCGGCCTCCGGCCACGCCTGTCCGGCGGCCGGACGATGGTGGCCGGGATCCGGACGGTGGGGACGGTGGTCTGCGGGGTTGCGCGTGGCGCGGGGATTGCTGCGCACGGCGCCGTGGAGGACGGGTGGTACCATCATGGAGATGACGCTCATCGACGTCGAGGCGATCGCGCCCGGACAGATCCGCGGCCTCAAGCGGCGCGAGTTCGACCAGCTCGTGAAGCTGGGTGCCTTCGATGACGAACGCGTCGAGCTGCTGTTCGGGACGGTGGTGACCATGGGTCCTCCCGACCCGGCGCACGACGAGTCGATCAACACGATCGACGAGCTGTTGAAGACGCAGCTCCGCGGCCGGGCGCGCGTGCGCGTCCAGAGCTGCTTCGCCGCCTCGGACGACTCGGAGCCTCTGCCCGACATCCTGGTCGTCCCACCCGCGAGGTACTGGGACGAGCACCCGAGCCGCGCGCACCTGGTCGCGGAAGTGGCGAAGTCGTCGCTGCGCAAGGACCAGGGCATCAAGGCGCGGCTGTACGGCAGCGTCGCCGTCGAGGAGTACTGGATCGTCGACCTCGAGGCCGGGGGCGTCCACGTGCTGCGGGATGCCGACGGCAACGGTGAGTGGCGTACGCGGCGGTTCGCGCGCCGGGGCGAGGTGCTGCGGCTGGTCGCGTTCCCGGACGTGGAGCTCGCGGTCGCGCAGATCCTGCCGCCGGTCTGACCGCCGATCGGGCGGGCTTCCCGCGCGGGCGCCGCCGCGCTACAAGGCAGGGGTGCGCGAGCGCGTCCACCTGCCTGTCGTGACGACCGGTGCGCCCGCGCCGAACGACGCGGCGCCCGTGGCCGTCGACGCGGCTACCGCGGCCGCGCCGGCGCCGAGGCGGCGTCATCCCGAGTGGATCCGCGTCCCGCTGCCGACCAAGCCGACGTTCTTCGAGGTCAAGCAACTGGTCGGCGAGCTGCAGCTCCACACGGTCTGCGAGAGCGCGAGCTGCCCCAACATCGGCGAGTGCTGGAGCCGCCGCGCGCTCACCATCATGATCCTCGGCGACGTCTGCACCCGGTCGTGCCGCTTCTGCGATGTCACCACCGGCCGGCCGCTGCCCCCGGATCCGGACGAGCCGCGCCGCGTCGCCGCCATGCTCGCCCGCCTCGGCCTCGAGCACACGGTCATCACCTGCGTCGATCGCGACGACCTGCCCGACTTCGGCGGCGGCCACTGGGCCGAGACGATCCGCCGGGTCAAGGCCGCGTGCCCCGACATGACGCTCGAGGTGCTGGTCGGCGACTTCAAGGGGCGCACCGAGCACGCCGACCTCGTCCTCGACGCCGATCCGGACGTCTTCGCCCACAACCTCGAGACGGTGCCGCGCCTGTCGCGCCAGGTGCGCGTGCAGGCGAGCTACCCGCGCAGCTACGCCGTCCTCGAGCACGCCCGCAAGCGCGGCGCGATCACCAAGACCGGCCTCATGCTCGGCCTCGGCGAGACGCGCGACGAGGTCGAGGACGTGCTGCGCGATATCGCCGGCCTCGGCGTCGACATCCTCACGCTCGGCCAGTACCTGTCGCCGTCGCGCTCGCACCTGCCGGTCGAGCGCTACGTGCCGCCGTCGGAGTTCGCCGAGCTGAAGGACGTCGCGCTCGAGCTGGGCATCGCCCACGTCGAGAGCGGTCCGCTCGTCCGCTCCAGCTACCACGCCGACGGCCAGGCCGCGATGGTCCGCGCCATCCGCGCCCGCCGCTGACCGGCCGGTCCGCGCGGCGAGAAGGATTTAGTCCGGTGCCCACGATGGCCGGACAGACTCCTCGTGCGGCCCGTCCTCGAACCACGTGGACGCGCTCCGCATGAGCGACCTCGAATCGGCCGGGTCCGACCACCGCCGCGGTGGCGAGATGACGACGCGGTGGGTGCAGCTACGGCTGGCACGCCGACCGGGGTCGGCGAAAGCTCGAAGCCGATCCGCGCAACCACTCCACGCGCGAATATCAGAAGGCTCGCGTGCTTTCCGGAGATCCTTTGACAGACGAATGGCGAACGGGGTTACGGTTCGCCATTCCGACGCGGTAGGTGCGTTGCCGCGGCGAACCTTCACTACCGACGAGAGGAGCGGGGGCCGATGACATCTTGCACGCTCCTGTATCGGCGATGTCGGGGCCACGCGTCCGCCAACCGACGGGCGGCACGTTTCCAGAGGCGCGCAGTGACCAAGCGTCG
>DASZXE010000151.1:0-8466 GCA_035546475.1 Kofleriaceae bacterium | reverse complement strand
AACGTGAAGATGATCTCGACGGCGACCGCGCTCGACCTGCTCGGGCCCGACTATCGCTACCGGACGCGGTTGCTCGGGCCGGGCGCCGACGCCGAGGGCACCGTCGCCGGCGACGTCTACCTGCACGGCAGCTACGATCCGACGCTCGGCGCCGATGGCCTCGAGGATCTCGCGGCCCGGGTCGCGGCCGGCGGCGTGAAGCGCATCACCGGCGACGTCCTGGTCGGCTCGGTGCCGACGCGCGACGGCCTCTACCGCTCGCGGATCGGCATCGACGTCACCGCCGGCGCGCCCGGCGCCGCGCCGCGCGTCGAGATCTCGCCCGCCGACGACTTCGTCGAGGTGAAGAACGAGGCGACCACCGGCCGGCGCGCCAGGGTGAAGGGCTCGGTCGCGGTCACGAGCGAGCTGGTCACGCGGCCCGACGGCCACGCCCACCTCGTCGTCACCGTCCGCGGCACGATCGGCAAGGGCAAGCACGTCGCGCGCGCGATCGTCACCAAGGAGCGGGCGCTGAACGCCGCCTACCTCCTGCGCGCCGCGCTGCGCCGCCACGGCGTCGAGCTCGACGGCGACGTCGCCGTGCGCGAGCTGCCCGCCTACGTCAACGCGCTGGCCGGCGGCGGCCACCTCCCGGTCGCGCTGGGCGAGCACAAGTCGGCGGCGCTCGCCGACATCATCACGCAGGTCAACAAGCGCAGCATCAACTGGCTGTCGGACCGGGTGGTCGCCACCGCGGCGATGAACGGCTCCGACGAGGCGCCGACCGTCGAGGACGGCGTCGAGGCGATGTACGCGTGGCTCGATCACCGCGCCGGCATCCACCGCAGCGACGCGGTGGTCGACACCGGCTCCGGGCTGTCGTACCGCACGCAGCTCTCGACGCGGCAGCTCGTCAGCGTGCTGCGCGCCGCGACCGGGCTCGCCCACGGCAGCGGCGCCCCGGCGGACGGCCGCGCCGCCGCCTGCGCGAAGGCGTTCACCCACTCGCTGTCGATCGCCGGCGTCGACGGCACGCTGCGCGCGCGCTTCCACGACGCCCTGCGCGGCCGCGTGATCGCGAAGACCGGCACGCTGTCGGACGTCATCGCGCTGTCCGGCGTGCTCACCGGCCCGGCCGGCCACCGCATCGTCTTCTCGCTCGTCACCAACGGCCACGATCGCTCGCGCAAGCGGACGATCCGCGCCGGCCACGAGCAGGTGCTGGCGATCCTCGATCACTACCTGGCGATGACCGCGCCGAAGAAGGCGGCGGCCGAGTCGGCCGAGCCGGTGGTCGCGGCCCGCGACGCCGCCCCCGCGCCGGCGACGTCACCGGAGGCCGCCGCCGTCGCCGAGCCGGCGCCTGCCGCGGAGCCCGACGAGGCCCCCGACGCCGCCTTCGACGGGGCTCCCGCCGCCGCCTCCGACAGCGACGGCGACGACGACTCGCCTGCCGACTCGCCCGACGACGTCGATCCCTGACGCCCGCCCCCGCCGCGGCCGTCAGTCCTCGTGGGCGTACGCCTGCGCCAGCTTCTCGAGCACCGCCTGGTCCTCGAGCGTCGTGGTGTCGCCGCGCGCCGACGACCCCGACGCCAGCTCGCGCAGCAGGCGCCGCATGATCTTCCCCGACCGCGTCTTCGGCAGCGCGTCGGCGAACCGCAGCTCCTCGGGCCGCGCGAGCGCGCCGATCTGCAGCACGACGTGCTGGCGCAGCTCGGCCGCCAGCGCATCGTCGGCCTTGATGCCGCCCTTCGGCGTCACGAACGCCACGATCGCCTGCCCCTTCAGCTCGTCGGGCCGCCCCACCACCGCCGCCTCCGCCACCTTCGGGTGCGAGACCAGCGCGCTCTCGACCTCCATCGTCGACAGCCGGTGACCGGCGACGTTGATGACGTCGTCGACGCGGCCCATGATCCAGAAGTAGCCGTCCTCGTCCTTGCGCGCGCCGTCGCCGGCGAAGTAGCAGCCGGGGATGTCGCCGAAGTACGTCTTCACGTAGCGGTCGTGGTCGCCGAAGATCGTGCGCAGCATCGACGGCCACGGCCGCCGCACGACGAGGAAGCCGCCCTCGTTCGGCGCGCACGGGGTGCCGTCGCGCCGCACCACGTCGGCGGCGATGCCCGGCAGCGGCCGCGTGCACGACCCCGGCTTGGTCGGCGTCGCCCCCGGCAGCGGCGAGATCATGATCGCGCCGGTCTCGGTCTGCCACCAGGTGTCGACGATCGGGCAGCGGTCGCCGCCGATCACGCGCCGGTACCACATCCACGCCTCGGGGTTGATCGGCTCGCCCACGCTGCCGAGCAGCCGCAGGCTCGACAGGTCGTGCTTCGCCGGGTGCTCGTCGCCCCACCGCATGAAGGCGCGGATCGCGGTCGGCGCGGTGTAGAGGGTGTTGACGCCCCAGCGCGCGATGATGTCCCAGAAGCGATCGGGCCCCGGCTGGTTGGGCGCGCCCTCGTACATGAAGACGGTCGCGCCGTTAGCGAGCGGCCCGTAGACGACGTACGAGTGGCCGGTGACCCAGCCGATGTCGGCGGTGCACCAGAAGATGTCGTCGTCGCGCAGGTCGAAGACCAGCCGGCTCGTGTAGCTGGCGCCGACCAGATAGCCGCCGGTCGTGTGCAGGATCCCCTTCGGCTTGCCGGTGGTGCCGCTCGTGTAGAGCGAGAACAGCGGGTGCTCGCTGTCGTGGCCCTGCGCCTCGTGGCGCGGCGACGCCTTGTCGACGACGTCGTGCCACCAGTGGTCGCGGCCCGGCTTCCAGGTGAACTCGCCGCCGGTCCGCTGCACGACCAGCACGTGATCGACGTCGACGTCCGGGTGGGCGAGCGCCTGATCGACCGACGCCTTGAGCGGCACGATCGCGCCGCGCCGCCAGCCGCCGTCGGCGGTGATCACCATGCGCGCGCCCGAGTCCTTGATGCGATCGCGCAGCGCCTCGGCGGAGAAGCCGCCGAACACCACCGTGTGCGGCGCGCCGATCCGCGCGCACGCCAGCATCGCGATCACCGCCTCCGGGATCATCGGCAGGTAGATCGCGACGAAGTCGCCGGCGTGGATGCCGAGGTCGGTCAGCGCGTTGGCCGTCTTGCACACCTCGCGGTGGAGCTGCGCGTAGGTGAGCACCCGCGTGTCGCCCGGCTCGCCTTCCCACAGGATCGCCGCCTTGTTCTTGCGGCCGCCGGCGAGGTGGCGATCGAGGCAGTTCACCGACGCGTTCAGCTTGCCGCCGACGAACCAGCGGGCGTCGGGCGCGCGCCAGTCGAGCACCTGCTCCCACGGCCGGTCCCAGTGCAGGTCGCGCGCCACGTCGGCCCAGAACCGCTCGGGATCCTCGTCGGCGGCCTGCGCCATCGCGTCGTAGGCGGCCATGCTGCCGACCCGCGCGCGCAGCGACAGCTCGTGCGGCGGCGCGAAGACCCGCCGCTCGTCGAGCACCGACGTGATCGACGTGTCGCCCGGCCCGAGGCTCACGGCGCCCCCGCCTTGCCAGCGCGCAAGACCGCGATGAGGTCGATCTCGACCCGCGCGTCCTTCGGCAGCCGCGCCACCTGCACCGTCGAGCGCGCGGGCGGCGGCCCGGTGAACCGCTCCGCGTACAGCTTGTTGACCGTCCCGAAGTCCTCGAGGTCGGCGAGGTAGATCGTCGCGCGCGCGACGTCGCCCCAGCCGGCGCCGCCGGCGGCGAGCACCGCCTCGAGGTTGTCGAGGACGCGGCGCGTCTGCGCCGTGATGTCGCCGGCGACCATCGCGCCGGTGGCAGGGTCGAGCGGGATCTGGCCCGAGGTGAACAGCAGCTCTCCGACGCGGACGGCCTGCGAGTACGGGCCGATCGCCGCCGGCGCGTGGTCCGTGCGGATGGCGGTGCGCTCCATGCCCCGTTGGTACCACGCTGCGGATTCCGCACGGGTGGTGCGGGCTCCGCAGCGAACGCCGGCACACGGGCCCGCGTGGCGGCCTCGCACGCGATGGTACGCTCGTTGCTCCCGTGGCCGACGTGCCGTCTCCTCCCGCCGCCGACACCGCGCTCGGGCGCTCGACCGGCACCCGGCGGGCCCTCGGCCTCGATCAGGTGCCCGGCCTCGGCTCCCCGCGGCCCGAGCGGCCGCCGCGCTCGTTCGCCGACGACCCCGCGCCGCGCCGCACCGGGCTGGTCGCGCTGCTCGTCATCCTCGCGGTCGTGGCCGCCGCGCTCGCCATCCAGAGCGTCATCGCCTTCCGCCGCGCCGGCGAGGTCGAGGACCTCCTCGGCCACTCGCAGGCCGAGCAGCTCCAGCGCGTGCTCACGCCGATCCTGCGCGAGCACCGCGACCCGCCCGCCGACGGACCAGATGCACCTCGGCCGGGAGCCGGCGCCGATCGCCCCGCGTGGCACGACGCCGACCTCGACGCGACGCTGACCGCCGCGCTGACCGAGCACTGGCGCGACGGCCTCCGCTACATCGCCGTGCTCGGCCCGGGCGGCACCGTGCGCGCGCAGGCCGGCATGTCGCTCGAGCCGTCGACGATCGTGCCGCTGCCCGGCCCGCCGCGCGAGCCGCCGGACCGGCGGGTCGGCACCCGCTGGCGCGTCTACACGCCGCTGCCGGTGCACCCGTTCGAGGGCGCGGACCCGGGCGCCGGCGGCGAGCCGCGCCGCCCGCCGCCGGGGGTGCCGCCGCCGTTCGTCGTCGAGGTCGAGCCGAGCGCCGGCGCCGCGCTGCGCCGCGAGGCCACCCGCTCGCTCGTCGTCGGCCTGACGTCGTCGTTCGCGCTCATCGCCCTCGCGCTGCTGCTCGGCCGCTGGGTGCGCCACCACGATCGCGTCACCGCCCGCCACGCCCACGACCGCCGGCTCGCCGCGCTCGGCGAGATGTCGGCCGTGCTCGCCCACGAGATCCGCAACCCGCTGGCGTCGCTCAAGGGCCACGCCCAGCTCCTCGTCGAGAACCTCGAGGGCGACGAGCGCGCCCGCGACCGCGCGAAGGCGACCCGGGTCGTCGACGAGGCGATCCGCCTCGAGCGGCTGACCAACGACCTGCTCGAGTTCGCGCGCACCGGCCGCATCGAGCGGGCGCCGTGCGATCCGGCCGCCGTCCTCCACGCCGCCGCCGAGCCGCTCGACCGCGCGCGCATCGCGATCGACGACGGCAGCGCGCCGGCCCGCTGGTCGCTCGACGCCGGCCGCATGGCGCAGGTGCTGGCCAACCTGATGTCGAACGCGCTCGACGCCGCGCCCGGCAAGCCGGTCACCGCCACCGTCGGCGTCGACGGCGACCGCCTCGTCTACCGCATCCGCGACCGCGGCCCGGGCCTGCCCCCCGGCGGCGTCAGCCGGCTCGTCGAGCCGTTCCGCACCACCCGCGGCAAGGGCTTCGGCCTCGGCCTCGCGGTCGCCCAGCGGCTGGTGTCGCTCCACGGCGGCACCCTCGACGGCCACAACCACCCCGACGGCGGCGCCGAGCTCGTCGTCACCATCCCGGAGCACGCCTGATGGGCCGCATCCTGGTCGTCGACGACGAGGACGGGCTGCGGTCGTACCTCGCCGAGGCGCTCGCCGGCGCCGGCCACGAGGTCACGACCGCCGGCACCGTCGACGAGGCGCTCGCCCGCCTGGCCAGCCAGGCGTTCCACGTCGTGCTCACCGATCTGCGCATGCCCGGCGCCGGCGGCATGGCGATCGTGCGCAAGGTGCGCGCCGAGCAGCCCGAGACCGAGGTCATCGTGCTGACCGCCTACGGCTCCGTCGACACCGCGGTCGAGGCGATGAAGCTCGGCGCGTTCGACTACCTGCAGAAGCCGATCGCGGGCCCGGCCGAGCTGCGGCTGGTCGTCGCCCGCGCCGTCGAGCGCCACCAGCTCCTGACCGCGCGCGACCGCGCCGGCCTCGATCCCCCGGTGCCGGCGCTGACCTGGGGCGATCCGACGATGGCGCCGGTGGTCGAGGCGATCCGCCGGGTGGCGCCGACGCAGGCGACCGTGCTCCTCATCGGCGAGAGCGGCACCGGCAAGGAGGTCTGCGCGCGGGCGATCCACGCGGCGTCGACGCGCGCGCGCGGGCCGTTCGTCGCGGTCAACTGCGCGGCGCTGTCGGCGTCGCTGCTCGAGAGCGAGCTGTTCGGCCACGAGAAGGGCGCGTTCACCGGCGCGACCGAGCGGCGGCGCGGTCGCATCGAGCTGGCCGACGGCGGCACCTTCTTCCTCGACGAGGTCGGCGAGCTGCGCCCCGAGCTGCAGGCGAAGCTCCTGCGCGCGGTGCAGGAGCGGCAGGTCGAGCGGGTCGGCTCGAGCCGCACGATCGACGTCGACGTCCGCTGGATCGCGGCGACGAACCGCAACCTCGGCGCGATGATGAAGAGCGGCGAGTTCCGCGAGGACCTCTACCACCGGCTCGCGGTCTTCCCGATCCAGCTCCCGCCGCTGCGCGCCCGCCGGCAGGATCTGGCGCCGCTCGCCGACGAGCTGCTCGCGCGGATCTGCCGCGAGCTGAAGCGGCCGCCGCTGGTGCTCGACGCCGCGGCGAAGGCGGCGATCGTCGCGGCCGAGTGGCCCGGCAACGTGCGCGAGCTGGCGAACGTCCTCGAGCGGGCGGTCATCCTCTGCGATCGCGACGTCATCGGCGTCGGCGATCTGTGGCTCGAGACCGGGCCGCGCGGCGAGGCGGCGCCGGCGCAGGCCGCGTCGTCGGCGGTCGGCATGGACGGCGCGACGCTCGACGAGCTCGAGCGCCGCGCGATCGAGGCGGCGCTCGCGGCCCACGGCGGCAACCGCCGGCGCGCCGCCGCGCAGCTCGGCATCGGCCTGCGCACGCTCTACGACAAGCTCAAGCGCTACGGCATGACGTCGACCGACGGCTGACCGCGCCGCGCCCGCGAGCAGACCGCGCCTGGGCCGCCGTCGCGCGCGAACGAATCGGTCCTCCCGCCGGCATCACCCACCTCGGTCGTGCACGCGACGGCGCTGTCGGCCGCGGCGTCGTCCGGCGTCCGGACACGTGCGCAGACCCCCGCGATCGCGACCGCGACGTCCGCGGGCCGACTCCGCAGCGTCGATTCTGCTCGAGCTCGTGCGGACTCGGCCCGCCGTGATCGCGTTGTCAGGCATGTGACCGGACCGACTGCGGGAACCGCACCGACCTTCGCTGCGGCTCTCGCACCTCCGCCCCGTCCCGTCCGGCCGTCCAGCCCGATTCTCCAGGATCACGATGCGTTACACGGCGGCCCGCCCCTTGCTGAAGCAGCCCTCAACCCACCGAGGAGCCACCGATGTCCAGTGCCTATCGCGCCCTTCGCCTTGCGGGCCTCGCGCTCACCACCCTGCTCGCCTCCTGCCTCACCGAGCCGGGCGGGCCGGGGAACCCCGGCGGCCCCGGCGACCCCGGTGACCCCGGCGATCCGGGCGACCAGCCGGACGCCGGCCGCCCCGATCCCGTCGACGCCCCGCCCCGCCCGCCGATGGACGGTGGCACCACGCCCGTCGATCCGCCGCTGCCGCCGGAGGTCACGAGCGTCCTCGATCTCCCCGCGACCGCGTTCCGCTACAGCGGCGTCGTCCTGCCCGCGTCGTTCCAGACGCCGGCGGTGCGCCAGCTCGACAACACGCCGCCCAGCGATCCGATCACCGACAACGGCGCCACCCTCGGCCGCGTCCTCTTCTACGATCGCAACCTGTCCGAGAACCGGACGATCGCCTGCGCCTCGTGCCACCAGCAGGCCCACGCCTTCTCCGACACCGCGCCGCTCTCCCACGGCGACGCCGGCGGCCTCACCGCCCGCAACTCGATGCCGGTCGTCGACGCGCGCTTCTACCGCAACGGCCACATGTTCTGGGACGAGCGCGCCAACAGCGTCGAGGCCCAGGTGCTCATGCCGATCCAGAACCCGGTGGAGATGGGCCTCACCCTCGACGAGCTGGTCGCCCGCGTCTCCGCGCAGCCGTACTACGCGCCGCTCTTCCAGCGCGCGTTCGGCGACTCGACGGTCACCTCCGACCGCATCTCGCGGGCGCTCGCCCAGTTCGTCCGCTCGATCGTGTCGTACCGGTCGCGCTACGATCAGGGCCTGGCGGCGACCGGCGACGTCAACCAGCCGTTCCCGAACTTCACCGCCGACGAGAACCAGGGCAAGGGCCTCTTCATGACCCGCGCCGGCTGCGCCGGCTGCCACCTGTTCAACGGCGGCCCGCCGCAGCAGGGCCCGCGCCCGAACCAGGCCATCTTCTTCATCGATCGCGCGACCAACAACGGCCTCGACGCGACCAACGCCGCCGACGCCGGCGTCGGCGCCATCACCGGCCTGCCGCAGGACGCCGGCCGCTTCAAGTCGCCGAGCCTCCGCAACGTCGCGCTGACCGCGCCGTACATGCACGACGGCCGCTTCCCGACCCTCGCCGCCGTCGTCGAGCACTACCGCCACGGCGTCCAGCCCAACCCGAACCTCGACCCGCGCCTGCGCGGCCCCAACGGCCAGCCGCGCAACATCCAGCTCACCGATCAGGAGGCCG
>DASZXE010000150.1:0-5900 GCA_035546475.1 Kofleriaceae bacterium | reverse complement strand
GCATGACCTTCCCCTCGCTCTCCGTCCACTTCGTCGGCATCCCCTCGCCCCTCTGACCCGCCTTTCGGCCTTTCAGGGCGCAGCGAGTCAGATCGATCCCAGGGGGCTGCACCCCTCCCTACCAGCGGAGTCCGGCGGAGCCGGTAGGGCACCGACCCCGCTTCCGGCCACATCCCTCGGCCGGCCGGCGCGATCGTGTCGCGCGATCGACGTCTCGTCGGCCGCGACCAAGATGGTTACCCGCCCCTCGATGCCTGAGGTGCGAGCATCGCGAAGAAGGGCGAAAGGCGAGGCTGACCCGCCGCCGCCACCGGTCAGCAGCCGGTGATGCGGATCTGCTTGCCGCGGTGGGTGACGTCGCGGACGGTGAGCTTGGAGGGCCACGGCACGTCCCGCCGCAGGTCGAAGAGGACGAGGTGGCCACGGTCGAGGCCGGCGAGCTCGAGGTAGTCGGCCACCTGTTCGAGCGCCTCGGCCTCGGTCTCGGTGTCGCGCCGGAGCTTGACCTCGATCGCGTGGCGGTCGCCGCGCCACTCGATCATCAGATCGAGCGCGCGCCGGCCGAGCCCGTACTCGCGCTCGATGCGGCCACCGCCGTTCACGACCCGCTGGAGAAACGCCATCAGCATCAGGTGCGGCCCCGCCTCGCGGTAGCCGAAGCCCTCGGCCGCCAGGTGGCCGTCCCGCCGCCAGAAGTCCTGGAAGGCGCGCAGCAGCTTGTCGACCTCGAGGCTGCCATCGGCCGCCACGTACCAGGCGGTCTCCTGCGCGAGCTGGAGCTGTTGCACGTGGGCGAGCGCGCGCGGGATCACCTCGCGATAGATCGCGTTGGCGATGTTCAGGCGGCCGCCCTCCTCGGTGAGCAGGCCGAGCCCGACCAGGTACGCCACGTCGTCGTCGAGGACATCGCCGGCGGTGACCTGACCGGCGATCATCGGCGCCAGGATCTTCTGCACCCGCGGCTCGCGCAGGCGCGCGACCAGCGAGTCGATGTGCGTCCGCCGCTCGCGGATGATGGTCTCCTTCGCGGCGTCGACGTGGTCGGCGGTGACGGCGATGGCGCGGTCGGTGACGTCCCGGGCGACGACCTGATCCGCCAGCGCGTTGGTCAGCCACGGATGCCCCGCCGCGAGCGCGAAGATGCGCGCGGCCGCGGCCGGCTCGAAGCGCTGGCCGGTCGCCGCGGTGTGCTGCGCGAGCAGCTCGGTCACTTCATCCGCGGTGAACGGCCCGATCGTCGCGGCCTCGGCGCTGACGTTGAAGGGTGAGGTCGTGCCGAGCCACGACACCGTGCGTCCCTCCGCCGTCGCCAGCGCGTAGTCGCGCACCGGCCGCAGGCCGATCAACGCCACGCTGCCCGGGAACGGCTCGCGGCTGCGGTCCAGGTACCCGGCGCGGAGCTGCGCGAGGAACGAGACGAGCGTGGGCCCGACCAGGGCATCCGCCTCGTCGAAGAGCAGGACCAGCGGCGGGTCACCGGCGCGCGCGAGCGCCGACAGGTAGCCGAGCACCGCGCGCTCGGGGACCGCGAGCAGCGCCTTGCGCTCGTCCGGCGCCGGCCGCGGCAGGTGCGGCAGATCGCGGGCGCACGCACGGTCGAGCTCGCCCAGGATCACCGGCAGCGCGCGCTCTAGGTCGGGCTGCTCGCGCGCCGTCTCGAGATCGATCCACGCCGCGCGAGGAGGCCCCGCGGCGTTCAGGTGGTCGACGAGCCAGAAGGCCGAGGTCGTCTTGCCGGTCTGCCGTCCCGCGTGGAGCGTGAAGTACTTGCGCTCCTCGATCAGCTCCAGCACCCGTGCGAGCCGCCGCTCCGGCGGGAGCATGTAGTGCTCGCCCGGCAGGCAGGGGCCGGTGGTGTTGAACGACGGGCGCACGCCACATCGTACCGCGATCGAGGTCGGCGATCGGGTCGGCCGCCGAGGCGGCGCCGGTCAGATCAGAAGCGGCCGCCGAGGGCGAGGCCGGCGCCGCCGGGCAGCGCGGTCGGCACGATCGCGACGCCGGCCTTGGCCTGCTGCTCGGCGTTGTAGGCGGCGACCGCGTGCGGCGTGGTCACGATGTCGATGCCGCAGCCGACGGCGTAGAGGCCGCCGCTGATGCCGTACCAGGTGTTGGCGTCGTGGTCGTCGTCGAGGCCGTCGAGGAGCGCGCCGAGGCCGAGCGCGAGCAGGCTCGCGATCCGCGGGTACATGCCCGGCGACGTCTTCCGGCGGGCGTAGATGTAGCCGAGGCTGGGCAGGTAGACGCCGGCGGCCAGCGAGACCGCCACGACCTTGCTGCGGGTGTCGAGATCGTCGATCGTCAGGCCGGCGCCGAAGCCGATCGCCGGCACGATGCTGCCCACGACCGCCAGGGCCACACCGGTGCTCGCCGACTTCGGCGGTCCGGGCGTGCTCGCGGCCGGCGCCGGCTTGCTGGCGCCCGTCGTCCAGTGCGCGTTGCAGCCGGCGCTGGCGATCCCGACGGCGAGGACGAGGGCCCTGGTTCGCATCGGTCGGTTCTATCAGATCGCCCCGGTCCACGGCTGCGCTCGCGTGCCTTCGACGCGCCGCCGCTCGCGGCGCCGTCGCGGCGGTCAGGTGAAGGCGTCGACCACGGCGTGCGCGTCGGCGGCGTGGAGCGCGGCGCGCAGGTGATCGGACAGCGGGGACGGCGGCGGCGCCGCGTCGGGGGCCATCCGCCGCTGCTCGGCGAGCGCGAGGTGGAAGGCCAGCTCCGGGCCGTAGCGATCGAGGAAGCCATCGTCGACGCGCGCGAGCACCGCGGCGTCGGCGCCGTGGTCGACCAGCCGGGCGCGCAGGTTGGCGCGCATCGCGTCGTCGGCGGAGACCTCGGCCATCGCCGGGCCGACGGCGAGCGGGGCCTCGACGACCGCCGCCGCGTCGACGATGCCGGCGCCGTAGTAGCCGTGGTTCCAGCCGGCCGGCACCCGCGCGGTCGCGCGCAGGAGGCTCTGGAAGCCGCGCGTCACCTTCCACGGCTCGCCGTAGTGGCGGACCAGCGCGTCGTGGCCGTGGCGGGCGATCCACAGGGCCGCGACGCCGCCCACGATCGCGGTCGCGTAGGTCGTCCCCGAGCCGGGGCCGACCCGGCGGGTCGCGGTGTTCGGATCGTCGCCGGGCTCGCGCCACGCCGACCACACCTTGTGGGCCGGCGCCGACACCGTGACCGCCGGGCCGCCGAGCGAGCCGGCCCAGCCCTTGTCGTCGACGGTCGAGCCGGCGATGCACGAGCAGAAGTAGTCGAAGCCGGGATAGGTCGCGGGACCGCCGATGCTGCCGAGGCCGTTGCCGGCGGCGGCCACGAACACGACCCCGCGCTCGGCGCCGTACTTGATCGCCGCGTGGACGTGGGCCATCAGGATCAGGCCCACGCCGCCGAGGCTGAGCGACACCACCCTGGCGCCCTCGTCGACGGCGCGGCGGATGCCCTCGGCGACCTGCTCCCCGACCCGGTCGATCAGGATCACCGACTCGACGCAGCGGACCGGCAGCACGATCGCCTCCGGCGCGACGCCCCGGATGCGACGGTCGGCCGCGTTGCCGCGGCTGGCCGCCACGCTCGCCGTGGACGTGCCGTGGCCCGGGTTCCACGTCGCGTCGCCGCGACGCAGCGGATCGACCGGCATCTGGTGCCGCTCGAGCAGGTTGCAGGTCGTGCGGCGCGACACGGCGTCGGTGAGCAGGTGGTGATCGGCGATGCCGGTGTCGGGCTGGCCGATCAGCACGCCGGCGCCGCGGCTGTGCGCCCACGCCCGCTCGGCGCGGATCGCCGCGAGGTGCCACTCGGGCTCGGTGGCGGGGCCGTCGTCGCCCGGCCCGCTGCTGCCGCTGCTGCCGGCGGACGCGATCGCGCCGTCGGGCCTCGGCGGCGACGCCAGCACCGCCGCCGAGCGGGCGCCGATCGCGTCGGCGAGGTCGTAGCCGAGATCGAGCAGGTCGGCGCGGCTCCCGTCGACGTCGGCGCCGGCCACCGCGATCGTGAAGTGGCGCGACAGCGCCTCGTCCCGCGAGTCGAAGATCGGCCGGACCTCGAGCTCGACGTCGATCTCGCCGAGCGCCGTCCGCACCCGCGCGGCCAGCTCGTCCGCGCTCGGGTGATCGCGGGTCTCGACCGCGAAGGTGGGCGCGTGGGTGGGCCCGGCGGTGCCGGGGGCCCGGTGGGCCGCGGATGGCGGCCGGTGGAGCGATGCCGAGAAACGGTGCAGGTGCTTCATGATGGTTGTCCTCCTGGAGCGCTGGCGAGCACCGCGGTGATGCCCGCATGATCCGATGGCCAGAGGCCGAGCGCGCGCCGGTCGTCGACGGCGGCACCGAGCAGGTGCACGCGCGACCACGCGCCCGCGCCGCGCGCGAGGACCCAGTCGATGCGGGTCGACAGCCGCGAGTCGAGGTGGGTGAGGTCCTCGTCCTGGGTGGCGGTGGCGCCGCGGCCGCGCGGCGGGTCCCACGCGTCGGTGAAGCCGCGCCGGCGCAGCGCGCCGTGCAGGTCGAGCTCGGGCGAGCCGCTCGCGCCGCCCGGGCCGCCCGGGTCGGCGGCAGCGTCGAGGTTGAAGTCGCCGGCCAGCACCAGCGGCCCGGGCAGGCCGTCGACCAGCGCGAGCAGCTCGGCCGCCTGCGCCGGCTGGGTGCCGGGCGCGAACTCGAGGTGCGTGTTGACGATCCGCGGCCACGGGGCCGCCAGCTCGACGACCGACCAGCAGCGCAGCGCGCGCACGGTCCGCCCGCCGATCGTCACCTCGTGGGCCGCGTGGTACGGGCGGCCGGTGTGGCCGACGACGTCGACGTCGTCGCGGACCAGGGTGACCAGCGAGTCGGTCATCGCCAGCGACCCGCCGGCCATCGGCACCTCGCAGGTGAAGCCGCGGGTGCGGAACGCGCGGTAGCCGACACCGCGCCGGGCCAGCTCGTGCGCGAGGATGGCGAGGTGATCGACCTCGACCGCCGGCCCGCCCGCCGGGCGCGCCGACCACGCGAACACCTCCTGCAAGGTGATCGCGACCGGCGCCAGCTCGGCCAGCCGGGCGGCGAGGAAGCCGGCGCGCCGCGCGAAGTCGGTCGCCGCCACCATCGACCACAGCTCGGCCGCGCGGACCGCGATCGGCCCCGGATAGACGCCGTCGACCAGGCGCAGGATGTCGGCGCCCAGGTAGACGTTCCAGTCGACGATCGAGAACGGGCGCGCGGGCGCCGCCGGCGAGCGATCCATCTTTCCCCCTCGGTCGCCACCCTAGGTCGCCGGCGCCGGCTCCGGTATTCGCCGATGGTCCTAGGAAATCATCGCAGTCGGGCGGAGCGACGCCGGCGCGGTGCGTGATAGAAGGGGCGGGCGATGTCCACGCCGCCCAGCCCCGTCCGCCTGCCCGCGGGCGTGCACGACTTCCTGCCGCGCGCGGCCGCCCGGCGGCGCGCGATCGCCGAGCGCCTGCTCGAGACGTTCGAGGCGTGGGGCTACGCGCGCATCGTCACGCCCGTCTTCGAGTGCGCCGACGTGCTCGAGCGCGGCCTCGGCGCCGACGCGCGCGCGGCGGCGATCCGCTTCGTCGAGCCGGGCACCGGCGAGGTCGTCGCGCTGCGCCCCGACATCACGCCGCAGGTCGCCCGGCTGGCGGCGACCCGGCTCGCCGACGTCGACGGCGCGCTGCGCCTCTGCTACGAGGGCGCGGTCAACCGGCTGACGTCGCCGGCGCGCGGGCCGCTCGCCCAGCGCGAGGTGCTGCAGGCCGGCGTCGAGCTGATCGGCGGCGCCGACGACGCGGTGGCCGCCGCCGACGCCGAGGCGCTCGCCGTGGCGGCCGCCGCGCTCGCCGCGATCGACCCGCGCGAGGTGCCGATCGACGTCGGCCACGTCGCGCCGGCCCGCTGGGTGCTCGACGCCGTCGGCGGCGCGCGCGACGCGCT
>DASZXE010000149.1:0-13046 GCA_035546475.1 Kofleriaceae bacterium | reverse complement strand
CGCGCCCGGCGCCGATCGCGCGCGCTACGCCGCCGACACCGGCTGGACCCACCTGCTCGCCGCCGCCGGCGACGGCGCCGCGCTCACCTGCCTCGAGGACGACGGCCGCGCCGCCGCCCCGATCCCGCCGGCGACGATCGCCCGCGCCGCCGATGGCGACGCCGCCGCGATCGCGACTATCGTCCTGGCGACAAGGAGGACCTGATGTCGGTCGTCATCGTGGTCGGCGCCCAGTGGGGCGACGAGGGCAAGGGCAAGGTGGTGGACCTCTACACCGAGGTCGCGGACGCGGTCGTGCGCTACGGCGGCGGCGCCAACGCCGGCCACACGCTCGTCATCGCGGGCCAGAAGCTCGTCACCCACCTGGTGCCGTCGGGCGTCTGCCATCCGGGCAAGCGGTGCGTGCTCGGCGACGGCATGGTGATCGACCCGCGCACGCTGCTCGAGGAGATCGAGGCGTTGCAGGCGCGCGGCCTGCTGGCGCGGGGCGAGCTGCTCGTCGGCCACGACGCCCACGTCATCCTCCCGTACCACCAGCGGATCGAGGTCCTCCGCGAGAGCCGGAAGGGCGCGATCGGCACCACCCGCCGCGGCATCGGCCCCGCCTACGAGGCGAAGGTCGGGCGGCGCGGCGTGCGCATCCGCGACCTCGCGCGCCCCGAGCGGCTGCGCGAGCTGGTGGCCGCCAACCTCGACGAGCTGGTGCCGGTGATGCTGCACCTCGGCGGCGAGGCGCCGACCGCGGCCGAGATCGAAGGCTGGATCGAGCAGGCGCTGGCCGCCGGTGAGCGCCTCGCGCCCCACGTCGGCGACGCCAGCCGGTTCGTCGCCGGCGAGGTCGCGGCCGGGCGCCACGTACTGTTCGAGGGCGCGCAGGGCTCGCTGCTCGACATCGATCACGGCACCTACCCGTACGTGACGTCGTCGTCGACGATCGCGGCGGGCGCCTGCCAGAGCGGCGGCATCGGGCCGACGAAGATCGATCGCGTCGTCGGCATCACGAAGGCGTACGCGACCCGGGTCGGCGCCGGCCCGTTCCCGACGGAGCTGCTCGGCGCCGAGGGCGACGCGCTGCGCGAGGCGGGCGGCGAGTACGGCGCGACGACCGGTCGGCCGCGCCGCTGCGGCTGGCTCGATCTGCCCGCCCTGCGGCTCGGCGTGCGCCTGTCCGGCATGGACGGCCTCGCGCTCACCAAGCTCGACGTGCTGGCCGGCCTGCCCGAGGTCGCCGCCTGCGTCGCCTACCAGCTCGACGGCCACGAGGTCGACGAGCTGCCGACCGATCCCGACGACATCGCGCGCGCGGTGCCGGTCTTCGAGCGCTTCCCCGGCTGGCCGACGCTCGCCGGCGTGCGCGCGTGGGACGACCTGCCGCCGACCGCGCGCGCCTACGTCGAGGCGATCCAGCAGAAGGCGGGCGTGCCGTTCTACCTGGTCTCCGTCGGCCCCGATCGGGCCGAGACGATCACGTTGCACGACCCGTTTGCCGCCTGATCGGCGCGTGATCGCCGCCTGACTTCGCGTCAGCGAAACAGCACCCGGGACGGGTGGTTTCGATGTAAGCGGGGGTGGTAGCATTTTTCGCCAAGCTCGCCGGGGAGCTTGGGGGTCCAAGGCCTGGACCGTCACCTCGCGCGACGCGCGAACCAGGAACCGCCATGAAGATCGTCTGCGACGCCTGCGCTGCCAAGTACTCGATTGCCGATGACAAGGTCAAAGGCAAGGTCTTCAAGATCCGCTGCAAGAAGTGCAGCAACATCATCGTCGTCCGCGGCAACGCGGGCGCGGCCGACGAGCCGGCCGCCGGCCCCTACGATCAGAAGGAGACCCGGGTCTACGACTACGGGAGCCAGGACGGCGGCGCCGCTGCCCCCGCGGACGACGTCGTCTGGCACGTCGTGATCGATCAGGAGCAGGTCGGCCCGATCTCGGTCGCCGACGTGCAGGCCCGCTTCGCCGCCGGCGAGCTCGACGTCGAGAGCTACGTCTGGCGCGAGGGCTTCGCCGACTGGCTGCCGCTCTCGCAGGTGCCGGAGTTCGCGTCGCTCGCCGCCGGCGGCAGCACGACCACCGCGCAGCCGGGCTCGTCGGGCCAGGACGCGGTCGCCAGCATGTTCGGCTCGGCCAACTTCGACGCCGCGCCCGCCGCGCACGCCTCCGAGGGCGACGTCTTCGCCGCCCACGCCGCGAAGGCGGCCGCGGTCGCCGACGACGCCGGCGGCGATCTGTTCGGCGATGTCGCGCCGCCCGCGCCCGAGGCCGCCGGCATGGCCGCGCGCGCCGGTGGCACGCCGTCGCCGTCCGCCGTCTCGGCCGGCATGAAGGGCCAGCGCAGCGAGAACTCCGTCCTCTTCTCGCTCAACAACCTGGCCGCGATGGCGAGCGACAGCCGCCCGGCCGCCGCCCCGTCGTCGTCGGGCGGCGCCCAGCACGGCGGCGGCGAGGGCTCCGGCCTCATCGACATCCGCTCGATGGCGTCGTCGTACCTCGGCGCCAAGGGCGCGGCGCCGGCGCGCAGCGGCCCGGCGGTCGGCTCGGTCGACGACATCCCGGTCTTCTCGACGGCGACGTTCGCCGAGCCGGCGGTCATCATGCCGGTGTCGGGCGGGGCGCGGAACAACAACACGCTCTACATCCTGCTCGGCGCGGTCGGGCTCCTGGCCGCGGCCGCGGTCGTGCTCGTCGTCGTCATGATGTCGAAGAACAACAAGAACAACGGCTCGTCGGCGCCGGTGGCGACCCGGACGGGCGGCGCCGGCAGCGCGGGTAGCGCGGGCGCGGCCGCCGGCAGCGATCTCGTCGCGACCGGCCCGACCCACCCCGACACGCAGGGCCCGGGCTCGTCGGCGCCGACGCCGCCGGCTCCTCCGCCGGCCAACATCGGCGGCAGCGCCGGCTCGGCCGCGGGTCCGGCCGGCGATACCACCGGCTCGAGCGCGGGCAGCGCCGCGTCGGCGACCACGCCGGAGCCGTCGCACGCCACCGACAAGCCGTCGCACGCCACCGACAAGCCCGAGCACGCCGAGCACGCGGCCGAGCACGGCAGCGAGCACGACAAGCCCGCCAAGCCGGAGCGCGTCGCGAGCGTGCCCGAGCACACCACAGCCGCCCCCGACAAGCCCGAGAAGCCGGCCAAGGGCGACAAGCCGGGCGCCGGCGGCTGCATCGACGAGGTCGCCTGCCTGCTCGCCGATCCGAAGCCGGCCTGCTGCCTCAAGCAGGGTCACGGCGGCGGTGGCACCACGACGACGACCCACGCGGCCCCGCCGCCGCCGCCGCCGTCGAACCTGCCCGAGCAGCTCACCAAGCAGGACATCTCCGACGGCATCGCGAAGATCCGCACGCGCGCCGATGCCTGCGGCGCGAAGTCGGCCGCCAAGGGCACCGTGAAGGTGACCGTGAAGGTGAGCGGCGCCGGCACCGTCGCGTCGGTGCAGGTGAAGGAGAGCCCCGACGGCGCGCTCGGCTCGTGCGTCGCGGCGGCCGTGCAGAAGGCGACCTTCCCGAAGAGCCAGGAGGGCTCGACGTTCACCTACCCGTTCAAGTTCTGACCGGCGGCGCGGGGCGGCGGCGGGTCAGGACGACGGTGACGAACGCGAGCGCGACGCCGGTGAGGGCGGCCAGCGCGTAGACGAGCGGGCGGCGATGGCCGCCCGCGGCCGTTCCGGACGCCGAGCAGCGCTGGTCGCCGGGCCGACCGGCGAGCGCGGGATCGACGGCGTAGTCGGCGTCGAGGCCGGCGGCGAGCCGGCCCTCGTCGGCGCGCCAGGTGGCGACCAGGTCCGACATCGGCTCGCCGGCCAGCCGGCGGTCGCCGAACCGCACGCCGGGGCCCTCCTCGAGGCGGAGCTCGAGCTGGCCGGGCGTGTCGACGTGGACGTGGTCGCGGAGCGCGAGCCGGTGGTGCGCGGCGTTCGTCGTGCAGGCCCAGCCGACGAGATCGACCGACAGCGACCCGGCGGCGGTGTCCGGCGTGCCGAGGCCGACGCTGATGGTGGACCAGCCGATCTTCGTCGGCGCGCCGTCGACGAGCAGGGTGACCGCCGGCTCGACGAGGTCCGCCAGCTCCTTGCCGAGCACCGCCGCCTCGGTGTCGTCGACCTGGCCGTCGTGGTTGCGATCGAGCCGCAGGCGCGCGCGCGCACCCGGCTGATCGCCGAGGTAGATCGTGTAGGCGACCCGCACCCGATCCGCCGCCGGCGTCAGCTTGACGTAGCGGTCGTTGCGGTCGGGCTCCGGTTGAGGGTGCGCGGACGAGGTGGCCCGACCGGCGGCGAGCGCGATCGTGGCGAGCATCACGACCTCGCCCGCGCGTCGACGGCGGCGCGCGCGCATGACCGGCGTTGACCGTCTCGCGGGGCCGTGCCTATGCTGCGCCGCGAGGAGGAACTTCATGCCACGTAGCCTACCCTGGACCCACCGGCTGCCGCGCCTGCGGCGCGCCGGCGCGGAGCCGGTCCCTGTCACCATTCTTGGGACCCTGGCCGCGTTCGCGCTGGCTGCCACGCCCCTCGCGCTGGGCGCTTGCGGCGGCGACGACGGCAAGACCGACCTGCCGCCGCTCTTCGAGCCCAAGCCCGAGTGCATGGGCGACGCGATCGCGCCGTTCATGGGGGTCCAGCAGCAGGTGATCTCGTCGCTCGGCATCGGCTCGACGGCGGACGGCTTCGACCTCGACGGCGACGGCGACCCCGACAACAAGCTCGCCGGCATCGGCGCGCTCGCCTCGGGATCGATCGACGACTCGTTCGCCGACTACTCGCTGCTCATCCCGATGGAGATGTTCGACTTCCCGAACGCGGCGGTCGACGACTGCGTGAAGTTCGCCCTCTACCTCGGCGACTACAAGACCGACGGCGACAACGACGGCAAGGACACCGCGGTCGCCGGCGGCGATTGCAACGATCACGACGCGACGATCCACCCGGGCGCCGCCGAGATCGCCGGCAACTTCAAGGACGACGACTGCGACGGCAAGGCCGACGAGCTCGACGACAACACGCCGTCCAACGACACGATGGACCGCGATCACGACGGCGTGACGATCGCCGACGGCGACTGCGACGACACCGAGCCGACCGTCAAGGGCCCGGGCTTCCCGGAGATCTGCGGCGACGGCCTCGACAACGACTGCGACGGCGTCGCCGATCGCAACCCCGAGAACGACGAGTGCAACCCGTACGACGCGACGCCGGACAAGATCACGGTGAACCCGCTGTCGTTCGACGGCGGCAAGCCGGTCGTCCAGTTCACCTCGGGCGACGTGAAGCAGGTCGGCGACAAGCTCCAGCTCACCGCTGGCCCGTCGCTGTTCTCGGTCGCGATCCCGGTGTCGAGCGACATCACGCTGACGCTCAAGATCACCGGCACCACCATCCAGGGCGATGTCGTCAAGGAGGGTGACCGGGTCACGATCCAGAACGGCCGGCTGGGCGGCGTCATCGACGCCCGCACCGCCGACACCATCCGCGGCCTCTCCGTCGACGCCATCAACCTCAAGCCGGAGGACTCGCTGCTCGACGCGATCTTCGCCGGGCCGGTCGGCATCATCCTGGCGCTGCCGTCGTTGCCGGCCGGCACGCCGCACGAGGACTGCCGCACGCCCGACATCGACGTCGACCGCGACGGCCTCGAGGCGTTCTGCGACACCAACAGCGACGGCGATCCGAACACCAAGGTCGTCGATCTCTGCATCGACGGCGACGGCACCGAGGTTCGCGACGAGGTCGTCAACGGCGTCACCAAGCACTGCACCGAGGCGGTCGACGCCAACGGCAAGCCGCGCTTCGTCGACGGGATCTCGGTCGAGCTGAACTTCACCACCGCGCCGGCCGACCTGGTCCGCCCGCCGTCGTGAGGCCCGTGCGCGCCGCCCTCGTGCTGGTGGCGGCGCTGGCGGCCGGCTGCGGCGACGCCGAGCTGAAGGCCGCCGGCCAGCCGTGCGTCGCCTCGTCGGAGTGCGCGGCCGGGCTGGTCTGCGACCTGATCGCGACGCCGCCGGTCTGCAGCGACCACGTCAGCGCCGACGCGCGCGTGGTCGACGCGCCGCCGCTCGACGCGGCGGTGATCGACGCGGAGACCGACGCGCCCACGGACGCGCCGACCGATGCGCCCACCGACGCGCCGGTCGACGCGCCCGCCGCCCAGGCTCCGTGATGCGCGAGCGCGGCCTCGAGTTCAAGGTCGGCATCCTCATCATCGTCGCGGCGGTGATCCTGGCCGGCTTCATCTTCGTCCTCGGCAACTTCTCGCTCGCCAAGGGCTACACCGTCTACGTCGACTACGACTACAGCGGGAACCTGCAGGAGGGCGCGCCGGTCAAGGTCGCCGGCATCAAGGTGGGCAAGGTCGAGGACGTGAGCTTCCGCGGGGGCGCGATCGATCCGGACACCGGGCGGCGGGTCTACGTGCGGGTGACGGCGTGGATCGAGAAGCGCGCGCAGGACAGCATCCGCAGCGACGCCGAGGTGTTCATCAACACCGCCGGCGTGCTCGGCGAGCAGTACCTCGAGATCGTCCCCGGCAAGGACTGGGAGCACCCGCCGGTGGCGCCGGGCACCAAGCTGGTCGGGCGCAACCCGCCGCGCACCGACCTCGTGCTGTCGCGCCTGTACGAGGTGCTCGAGTCGCTGTCGGACGTGCTGAGCGAGGACAAGGACACGATCAAGAACCTGCTGCGCAACAGCGCCGACGCGGTGGCGCAGGTCGACGACCTGCTGAAGACGAACCGCGAGCAGGTCGGGCGGCTCATCAGCTCGACGAGCGACCTGGCGGCGCGGGCGAGCGACACCTTGACGAAGGTGAACGCGGGGCTCGACCCGCGCGTGCTGCAGCGGACGGTCGCCGACGCCGACGCGGTGCTGGTGTCGGGCAAGGGGGCGATCGATCGGGTCACGCCGGAGGCGGTGGCGCTGCTCGGCGACGCGCGGCGGGCGACCGGCGTCATCACCGACGACCGCGTCGACCGCGCGATCGCGGTGGCCGACAAGGCGGCGACGGCGGCGACCAAGGCCGGCGGGCTGATCGACAACGTCGACGGGATGGTGACCGACCTGCGGGCCGGCAAGGGGACCGCCGGCGCGCTGCTCTCGAAGGACGACGTCTACGTCGACGTCCGCGAGCTGCTGCGCGACCTCAAGCGCAACCCGTGGAAGCTGTTCTGGAAGGAATGACCCCCGAGCGGCAGCCGCGACGGGTGGGGACTCGGGCGCCGCGAGGACCGGGGCATCGCCGCGCGGCAGCGGCCGAGCGCGCCGCGCGCGCGAGCCGGCCGGCGGGAGACGTGCTCGCATGATCCCCGGGGGCGAGCCGCCGCTGCAGGTGCGGGTCGGCGCGGTGATGCTCCTGTTCATCCTCGCGGCCGGCGTGTTCGTCGTCGTCGTGAGGCCGCGGCTCGGCAAGGGCGGCGTCGCCATCGCGGTGCGGTTCGGGAACGTCGGCGGGCTGCAGGAGGGCGCGCCGGTGATGCAGGCGGGGCGCACGATCGGCCACGTCGAGAGCATCACGCTCGACGGCGCCGACGCCGAGCACGCGGGCGCGCTGGTGCGCCTGCGGCTCGCGCGGCGCTACCTGCACGACGTGCCGGTCAACGCCGAGGTCTTCGTGTCGTCGAAGGGCGTGCTGTCGTCGCGCTACCTGGAGCTCGGCCCGCCGCCGCGCGGCGCGCCGCCCGGGCGGCCGATCGAGCCGGGCGAGCCGCCGCTCGTCGGCGTCGAGCCGCCGTCGCTCGATCGCGCGCTGCAGCGGACGTGGGACAACCTGCAGCAGAGCCGCGCCTTCTTCGAGGCGGTGCGGCCGGAGGCGCAGGCGCTGCGGGCGTCGCTCGAGCACCTGGCGCAGACGCTGTCGGCGGTCGAGCCGGCGCCGGGCGCGTACGCGACGCTGGCGCTGCGGCTCGGCGCGCTGGCGAAGGGCGTCGGCGACCTGCTCGACGAGCTGGAGGCGGCGGGCGCCGACCCGGCGCACCTGTCGGCGCTGGTCGATCGCGCGCGCGGCGTGATCGCGGACGCGCGGGCGTCGCTGGCGGCGGTGCGGACCGCGGCGGAGCCGCTGCTGGCCGACCTCGATCGGCTCCGCGGCGCCGTCGGCGCGGACGCGGCGGCGCGGCTGCGGGCGGCGCTGGATCAGGGCGAGGCGATGCTGGCGAAGGCGGATGCGCTGCTCGCGTCGAGCCGCGCCCTGGCCGAGCTGCTCGCGCGCGGCGAGGGGAGCGCCTTCCGCCTGTCGCGCGACCCCGAGTTCCCGGAGGACGCCAAGGAGCTCGGCAAGATCCTCAAGCGCAACGCCTGGCGCATCCTCGGCCATCCGGTCGACGACGCGCCGCCGCAGGCGCCACCCTGACCCGAGGCTCCTCGATGACCACCGACGCACGCAGCTTCGCCGACGCCAGCGCGGTCCGCGCCACCGACGGGCCGTTCGCGTACGCGTGGGAGGTCCCCGACGGCTGGCAGCAGGGCCGCGGCGCGTACGGCGGCCTCGTGCTCGGCGCGCTGGTGCGGGCGGCGGAGGCGAGCGAGGCCGACCGCGCGCGCCGGGTGCGGGTGGTCACCGGCGAGCTGTGCGCGCCCGTGCTGCCCGGCGCGGCGACGATCGCGGTCGCGCACGTGCGGCGCGGCAGCGGCGTCACCTACGCCGACGCGCGGGTGGTGCAGGGCGCGGAGGTGGTCGCGCGGGCGAGCGTCTTGCTGGCGGGTGATCGCAAGGTGCCGACGCCGGCGATCGAGCGCGCGGCGCCGGCGCTGCCGCCGGCCGCGGCGATGGCGGTGGCGCCGCCGCCCTCGCCGCCGGCGCCGCCGTTCACGCGCCACGTCGACTTCCGGCCGACGGGCCCGCTGCCGTTCTCGGGGGCGGCGGAGGCGTCGACCCGGGCCAGCGGCTACGTCTCGATGCGCGTGCCGCTCGCCGCGATCGACGCGCCGGCGATGGTGGCGCTGCTCGATGCGTGGTGGCCGGCGGTGCTGGCGGCGATGCCGGCGCCGCGGCCGATGGCGACCGTCAGCTACACCGCCGACCTGCTCGCCGATCCGGCCGGCGTCGATCCCGCGGCGCCGCTCGCGTACACCGCGCGCACCGAGGCGGCGGCGGGCGGCTTCGTCGTCGAGCTGCGCGAGCTCTGGCAGGACGGCCGCCTGCTCGCCCTGAACCAGCAGACGTTCGCCATCATCGCCTGACCGCGCGGATCAGAAGCCGGGCGTCTCCATCGGGCCGGCGGACTGGCCGGTGATGAACTGCTGGACGATGGGGTCGGCAGAGGTCTGGAGGTCGGCCGGCGTGCCGAGGGCGTGGACGCGGCCCTGGTAGAGGAACGCGATGCGATCGGCGATCGTGAAGATGGAGGTCAGATCGTGACTGACCACGATCGCCGTGACACCGAGTGTCCGCGAGAGCTCGAGTATCAGGCGATCGATGCGGCGCGCGTTGATCGGGTCGAGGCCGGTCGTCGGCTCGTCGAACAGGACGAGCTCGGGCGCCAGGGCCAGCGTGCGCGCGATGGCGGCCCGCTTGCGCATGCCGTCGGAGAGCTCGGTCGGGTAGCGGTCGGCGAACTCGCGCAGGTGGACCTGCTCGAGGCGGTGGCGGGCCTCGGTCAGCGCCGCCTTGCCGTGCAGGCCGCCGTGCTTGCGCAGGGGCAGGGCGACGTTCTCGGCGAGCGTCATCGCGTCGAACAGGGTCGCGTTCTGGAACACCATCCCGATGCGCCGGCGGACCGGGTAGAAGCCGCGCTCGTCGAGCTGGTCGATGCGGCGGCCGTCGAACCAGATCTCGCCGCCGTCGACGCGCAGGAGGCCGACCAGGTGCTTGATCGTCACCGACTTGCCGACGCCGGAGGTGCCGATGATGAAGAGGATCTCGCCGCGGTGGACGTCGAGGTCCATGCCGCGCAGGACCGGCTTGCCGTCGAACGCCTTGTGGACGCCGGCGAACCGGACCAGCGGCGCCGGGGGCTGCGGCTCGGTCACAGGTTGCCGCCGAGGAGCCAGAGGGCGCCGACCGACAGGCCGAAGTCGAGCGCGATGATCGCGAAGGAGCTGCCGACCACCGCCGCGGTGGTCGCCCAGCCGACGCCCTCCGACGAGCCCCGCGCGCGCAGGCCGCAGAAGCCGGCCACGATCGGGATCGCCGCGCCGTAGCTGCTCGCCTTCAGCAGGCCGAGCACGACGTGGCGCGGCAGCACCGCGCCGAGATCGAAGAAGGTGCGCGGGTTGACCCCGAACGAGACGTACGCGGTGAGGCCGCCGGTCGCGATCATGATCGACGCGCCGACCACGGTCAGCACCAGCGTCATGATCATCGACGCGGTGAAGCGGGGCACGAGCAGGTAGTCGACCGGCAGGACCCCCGACATGCGCAGCGCGTCGAGCTGCTCGGTCACCTTCATCGAGCCGATCTCGGCGGCGATGCCGGCGCCGACGCGGGTCGCCAGCATGAGGCCGGTCAGCGTCGGCCCGAAGTCGGAGATGACCAGGCGCAGGTACTGCTTGCCGACCTGCGAGAGGTCGCCGACCGACCGCTGGAACTGCAGGCACGCCTGGTAGATCATCACCATGCCGATGAACCCGAGGGTCACGGCGATGAAGAGCAGCGAGCGGTTGCCGATCGAGTGCATCTGCGCGACGACGCCGCCGGGCTCGCGCTTGGCTCCCTTGCGGCGCTGGCGGATCAGGCCGGCGATCACGCCGACCAGGACCATCCAGAGGTCGACGATCGCCGACAGGACGCCGAGGCCGGCGGCGCCGAGGCGGGTGACCCGATCGGCCAGCGCGCCGCCGACGCGGGCGGGCAGCGAGCGCCGCGCGGGAGCCGGAGGCGCGGGCGGTTCGCTCATGCGCTCACGTAGGTGAGGAAGAAGTCGAGCAGCATGATCGAGACCGCGGCGGCGACGACGGCGTTGTTGACCGCGCGGCCGACGCCGACCGCGCCGCCCCGCACGGTGACGCCGAAGTAGCAGGACGTGAGCGCGATCGCGCCGCCGAACGCGATCGACTTGTAGACGCCGTGGAGGAAGTCGGCCGGCGTCAGGTTGTCGGCGAAGCTCGCGTACATGAGCTGCCACTCGATGCCGAGCACGGCCTTGGCGACGACCGCGGCGCCGACCAGCGCGACCAGGTCGCCGATGACCGTCAGGCAGACGAGCATCACCAGCATCGCGATGACGCGCGGGAGGATCAGGTACTGGATCGGATCGATCGCGAGCGCGCGCAGACCGTCGAGCTGCTCGGTGACCGTCATCGTGCCGAGCTCGGCGGTGTTGTTGGCGCCGACCCGGCCCGAGAACATGAGCGCGATCAGGATCGGGCCGAGCTCGCGCAGCACCGCGTAGCCGGCGGCCCAGCCGGCGAGCGAGGTCGCGCCGAGGTTCTTCACCATCGGCGCCGCCTGCACGACCATGAGGCCGCCGGCGAAGAACGCGGTGAGCGCGACGATGGGCACGCTGCGGTTGCCCATCCGGTGGAGGTTGTAGACCAGCTCCTTGCCGTCGAGGCGGGGCGGCAGCAGCGAGCGCAGCACCTGGCCGGCCAGGATGACGATGCCGCCGACCTCGCGGGCGAGCGCGATCGCGCGGGCGCCGAGCGCGCTGACGAACGATCCGCCGGCCATCGCCGCAATCTACACGACGGGGCCGTCGAGGTCGCCGCGGACGAACTGGCGGACGATCGGGTCGTCGGCGTCGGCGAGCGCGCGGGCCGGGCCGAGGTGGTGCGCGCGGCCCTGGTAGAGGAAGAGGGCCTGGTCGACGAAGGCGCACAGCGCGGCGACGTCGGAGCTGACCGCGATCGCGGTGGCGCCGGTGCGGTCGTGGTCGGCGCGCAGGAGGTCGTACATCTTCGAGGTGGTGACCGGGTCGAGGCCGGCGGTCGGCTCGTCGTAGAGGACCAGCTCCGGCTGCGCGATCGTGGCGCGGGCGATGCCGACCCGCTTGCGCATGCCGCCGGAGAGCTGCGACGGCGACCGCTCGGCCTGGCCGCCGAGCCCGACCGCCCGCAGCCGCTCCTCGACGCGGAGCGCGCGCTGGTCGGCGGCCACGCCGCGCTGGACCAGCGGGAAGCCGACGTTCTCGCCGACGGTCAGGAAGTCGAACAGCGCGTAGTTCTGGAACAGCATGCCGATGCGGGCGCGGACCGGGGCGAGGCGCTCCTCGCGCCAGCCGGTGACGTCGACGCCGTCGATGAGCAGCCGCCCGGAGGTCGGCGGGACCAGGCCGGCCATGACCTTCAGCAGCACGCTCTTGCCGCCGGCGGCGGGGCCGAGGATGCCGAAGCGGGCGCCGGCCGGCACGACCAGGCTGACCCGATCGAGGACGAGGCGGTGGCCGAACGCGACCGAGACGTCGACGAGCTCGATCACGGCGCCGCCTCGTGTCCGCCGTCCGGACAGTCCGGCCGCCGGACGAGCTCGCGCGCGTGGGGGGCGAACCGCGAGTCGGGGTCGTGGGCGAGCAGGCGGGCGGCGGCCCGGCAGGCAGCGGCGACGTCGCCGTCGGCGAGCGCGAGGTCGGCGAGCGCCGCCAGCGCGTCGTCGACGAGGATCGAGGCGGGGTAGTCGCGCGGGAGCTGCGCGAAGGCGGCGGCGGCGGCCCGGTGATCGCCGAGGTCGTCGCGCAGGATCGTCCCGAGCAGGAGCTGGGCGTCGTCGAGCCAGATCGAGAAGTAGGAGCCGGGGCCGAAGGCGACCTCGCGGGTCGCCAGCAGGGCGCGCAGGCGATCGACCGCGCCGCGGGCGTCGCCGCGGGCGCGCGCGAGGTTGGCGGCCCGCCAGCGGGCGTCGTCGCGCAGGCCGCTGCGCGGGTGATCGACCGGCAGCCGATCGTAGAGGACGAGCGCGGCGGCCGGATCGTGCAGCTCGTGCTCGGCGAGGTCGGCGAGCCACCAGAGGAGGTTGTCGGTGACGGCGGAGTCGGGCAGGGCGGTCGCGAGCGCGGTCAGCCGCTGCCACAGCGCCGCCGGCTGATCGCCGCGGACGCGCGCGACCAGGTACTCGACGGCGTCGGCGGCCCGCGGCTCGTCGGGCAGCTCGACGACGAGCCCCCACAGGTCGCGGCCCGCCCG
>DASZXE010000148.1:0-3608 GCA_035546475.1 Kofleriaceae bacterium | reverse complement strand
GCCCGGAGGAGGCGGCGTGGTCGGCGAGCGCGGCACCGTGTGTGGACGCGCGGGCGCCGGCACCGGTCCGCCCGCGGTCGGCGCGGGACCGGTCGCGAGCGGCTTGCCCGGCCGCGTCACCGCCGCCGGCGCGGGCCCCTGCGGCGTGCGCGCGGAGATCTTCGGCTGATCGCCCCACCGCTGCGTCGGCACCTGCTCGCTCGTCTGCGGGAGGCCCGCCGGCGGCGGCTTCGGCGGCGCCTTCGGGCGGCGCGCCTCGGCGACCGCCTGGCCGAGCGTCGTCTGCGCGTCGCCGCCGGGCGGCGCGAGCCGCAGCACCTCGCCCAGCATGAACGCGAACGACGACGCCGAGCCGAACCGCTGGTCGGGCGCCTTGGTCAGCGCGCGATCGATGACGGCGATCAGCTCCTCCGGCAGGTCGGTGCGGAAGTCGGTCAGCGGCCGCACCGCGCAGGCGCGGATCTTCTTGAAGACCTCGAGGTCGCTGTAGCCGTCGAACAGGCGCTCGCCGGTGAGCGCCTCCCACAGGACGGCGCCCATCGCGAACAGGTCGGACGCCGGCGTCGCCTCGCCGCCCATCGCGACCTCGGGCGACAGGTACGACAGCTTGCCCTTGACCGTGCCGGGCGCGGTCAGGCTGACCAGGCGGTCGCGCGCGCGGGCGAGGCCGAAGTCGCCGAGCTTGGCGACGCCGTTCACGCCGACCAGGATGTTGTGGGGCGAGACGTCGCGGTGGACGACCGGCGCCGGGTGGCCGTCGGAGCGCGTGCGCTCGTGCGCGGCGGCCAGGCCGCGCAGCGTGCCGATGCCGGCGGCGACGACGAGCGGCCACGGCACGTGCTGGTTGCGATCGCGGAACCAGCGGACGAGGGCGCTCATGTCGAGGCCCTCCACCCACTCCATCACGATGTAGTAGGAGCCCTGCTCGTCGACGCAGAAGTCGTAGACCTGGACGATGTTCGGGTGCGCGAGCTCGGCGCCGACCCGCGCCTCCTCGATGAACATGTCCGTGTAGTTGCGGATCGCGCGGTACTCGGACTTGATCTTCTTGATCGCGACGGCGCGCGAGAACCCCGCCGCCCCCCGCACCTGCGCCTTCCAGACCGACGCCATCCCGCCCTCGCCCGCGAGCTCGAGGAGCTCGTACTTCCCATCGATCAGGCTGGGCGAGGAGGACATCTGGCGGAGGCATTATCGCGGGCCGGCCCCCGTCTGGCAACCGCCCACGCCGGGACGCGCTGTTACCCGGGCGTCATCGATCGGCGCCGCGGCCGTGCGCGTCAGCTCTCGGCGTCGAACTTCCTCTTCGCCTCCTCGAGCTCGCCGGCCGCGTGCTCCCAGCGGCCGGTGAGGTCCTCGAGCTTCGCCTGATCCGACTGGTAGTCGCCGAGCAGCTTCCGCCGGCGCGTCTCGTCGGCGTAGACGGCGGGATCGGCCAGCTCGGCCGAGCGGGTCGACTGCGCCGCCTCGAGCGCGGCGATCCGCTCCTCGAGCTGCGCGACCTGCTTCTCGAGCGGGCCGAGCTGCTTCGCGCGGCGCTGGCGCAGCTCCGCCTCGCGCCGCTTGCGGTCGCGATCGGCCTGGGCCGACACCGGCGGCGTGTTGTCGCGGGGGGCCGCGGCGCTCTCGCGCGCGCCCGACGTGCCCGGCATCACCTTGCCGGCGGTCCGGGTGTCGGCGGCCGCCACCGCGACGCGGCGCTGCGCGCACGAGTAGAGGTACTCGTCGAGCGTGCCCGGGTACGTCTCGACCTTGCCGTCCTCGACGTTCCAGATGCGGGTCGCCAGCGTGCGGATGAGCGAACGGTTGTGGCTGACGAAGACGAGCGTGCCGTCGTAGGTCGTGAGCGACTTCGCGAGGCTGTCGGCGCTCTCGAGGTCGAGGTGGTTGGTCGGCTCGTCCATCAGCATGAGGTTGCCGGGGTTGACGAGCAGGCGCGCGAGCGCGACGCGGGCGCGCTCGCCGCCGGACAGCACCTTGATCGGCTTGTCGACGTCGTCGCCGCCGAACATGAACGCGCCGAGGATCGAGCGGACGCGCGGCAGCGGCGTCGTCGGGCTGGCGCGCTGCACGACCTCGAGCACGGTGGCGCCGAGGTCGAGGGTGTCGGCGTGGTGCTGCGCGTAGTAGCCGACCTTGACGCCCTGGCCGACGCGGATCGCGCCGCCGTCGAGCGGCAGCTCGCCGGCGATCATGCGCAGCAGCGTCGTCTTGCCGGCGCCGTTGACGCCGATGATGCCGATCCGCTCGCCGCGGCGGACGGTGAGGTCGACCTTCTGGAGGACGACGCGGGCGCCGTACGCCTTGCGGACGCCGTCGAGCTTCAGCACCTCGGCGACCGTGCGGTCGGTCGGCGGGAACGAGAAGCGCATGACCTGGCGCTTCTGGAACGTCTCGACGTCGTCGAGCTTGTCGAGCATCTTGATGCGGCTCTGCACCGCGGCGGCCTTGCTGGCCTTGTAGCGGAACCGCTCGATGAACTTCTCGAGGTGCTCGCGCTGGCGCTCGAGGTTGCGGGCGCGGCCCTCGAGGATCGTCTCCTCCTCGAGGCGGGCCTCGACGTAGCGCTCGTAGTTGCCCGGGTAGCTGCGCAGGCCCTCGGGCTCGAGGCTGAGCACGCGGCCGATCTGCTCGTTCAGGAACTCGCGGTCGTGGCTGATGAGGACGAAGCAGCGGTCGTACCGCTTCAGGAAATCGGCGAACCAGGCGACCGACGGCATGTCGAGGTGGTTGGTCGGCTCGTCGAGCAGCAGGACGTCGGGCCGCTGGAAGAGCAGCGCGGCGAGGACGGCGCGCATCTTCCAGCCGCCGGACAGCTCGCCGAGGTCGCGATCGAGATCGCTGGTCGCGAAGCCGAGCCCGGCGAGGATGGCGAGCGCCTCGTGCTCGCTGAAGAAGCGGTCGAAGTGGTCCTGGCGCTCGTGCAGCTCGGCGACCCGCTCGGCGAGCTCGCCGAGGTCGTCGTGGCGCGCGGGGTCGTCGCCGGCGGCGGTCAGCTCGGCCTCGACGGCGGCCAGCTCGTCGCCGAGCTCGCGGCGGCCGGGCACGCTGCCGACGACGAAGTCGCGCAGCGTCTTGCCGCCGGCGAGCGCGAGGTCCTGCGGCAGCCAGCCGATGCGGATGCCCTTGGCCTTGACGACCTTGCCGTCGTCGATCTCCTGCACGCCGGCGATGACCTTGAGCAGCGTCGTCTTGCCGGAGCCGTTCGGCCCGACCAGGCCGACCCGGTCGTGGGCGCCCAGGCGCACGCTCACCTCGTCGAAGATCAGTCGATCCGCGAAGAAGAGGGTCACATCCTCGAGCACGACGAGGCTCATCGCGCGCGCCTTGTACCAAGTCGCCGCCCGCGCTGCCAGCCCCGGCGGCGCGGTCAGCCGCCGGCGGTGGCGACGGCGGCGAGCGCGGCGAGCGCGGAGCGGAGCGGGGCGAAGGCGGGGTCGTCCGGAAAGCGGACGGTCGCGGCGACCGCGGCGGCGAGGGCCGGATCGCGGACGGAGGCGAGCAGCGCGGCGGCGTCGGCGAGGCGATCCTGCTCGCAGAGCGCGCGGACGACGCCGATGAACGGCTCGGCGGCGGGCGGGAAGAGGCCGAGGCGGCCGAGGCCGGTG
>DASZXE010000147.1:0-40710 GCA_035546475.1 Kofleriaceae bacterium | reverse complement strand
GGTCACGCCCGCAGCTTATCGCGCGGCGGCGAACGCGCGGTCGAGATCGCCGCGCAGGTCGTCGAGATCCTCGAGGCCGACCGACAGCCGGATGAAGCCGTCGGCGATGCCGAGCGCGGCGCGGCGCTCGGCCGGCACGCTGGCGTGCGTCATGATCGCCGGGTGCTCGATCAGCGACTCGACGCCGCCGAGCGACTCGGCGAGCGTGAAGATCCGGCACGCCGACAGGAAGCGGCGCGACTCGTCGAGGCCGCCGCGCAGCACGAACGAGATCATGCCGCCGAAGCCGCGCTGCTGCTTGCGGGCCAGCGCGTGCTGCGGGTGGCTCGCCAGCCCCGGGTAGATGACCCGCTCGACCTGCGGGTGGCCGGCCAGCCAGTCGGCGATCGCGCCCGCGCTCTCGCCGTGGCGCTGCATGCGCACGTGCAAGGTCTTCGTCCCGCGCAGCACGAAGAAGCTGTCCATCGGCGACGGCACCGCGCCGACCGCGTTCTGCAGGAAGGCCAGCCGCGCGCGCAGCTCGTCGTCGTCGACGATGATGGCGCCGCCGACGACGTCGGAGTGGCCGTTCAGGTACTTCGTCGTCGAGTGGACGACCAGGTCGGCGCCGAGCGCGAGCGGCCGCTGGTTCCACGGCGTCATGAACGTGTTGTCGACGGCGAGCAGCACGCCGCGCCGCTTGCACACCGCGGCGATCGCCTCGATGTCGCACAGCTTCAGCATCGGGTTGGTCGGCGTCTCCAGCCAGACCAGCTTCGTCGACGGCCGCAGCGCCGCCTCGACCGCCGCGCCGCCGCCCGCCGGGTCGACGTACGTGAACTCGAAGCCGTGCCGCCGGTAGACCTTGTCGAACAGGCGGAACGTGCCGCCGTACAGGTCGTCGCACGCGACGACGTGGGCGCCGGCGTCGAAGAGCTGCAGCACGGTCGACGTCGCCGCCAGGCCCGACGCGAAGCAGAGGCCGTGCTTGCCGCCCTCGAGCGACGCCAGGTTCGCCTCGAGCGCGAAGCGGGTCAGGTTGTGCGTGCGCGAGTACTCGAAGCCCTTGTGCACGCCGGGCGCGTCCTGCGCGTACGTCGACGTGAAGTAGACCGGGGTCATCACCGCGCCGGTGGTCGGATCGGGACGCTGGCCGGCGTGGATCGCGCGGGTGCCGAAGCCGAGGGATGGATCGTCGTGGAGGGTCATGACGATCAGTCCATGTCGAACTTGCGCGGGTGCTTCTCCATCACCGTCTCGAGCGCCTGTTCCTCGAGGAGGTCGACCATCCGCTGGCCGCCGTAGCGGGCCCGCAGCTTGTCGTCGTACTCGTCGGCGAGCAGCGCCACGTCGCGCAAGGTCGCCAGCAGCTCGTCGGGGTCGAGGTTGGCGCCGCCGAGGATCGAGTGGACGAGCAGCACCGTCTCCTGCTGCGGATCCCACGCGAACGCGCCGAACCGCAAGGTCGCGTTGAGCTGGAGGAGCTGCGAGGCGAGCTTGCCGTCCATCGTCAGGCCCTTGACCAGGAGCGCCGTGCAGCGGACGAACGCCTTGTCCTTGCCCCAGGCGACCACGTTGATCATCACGTAGGCGGAGCCCTGCTTGATCACGTAGAGCGAGTCGTCGACCTTGCGGTAGGCGGGGCTCTTCGCGAGGGTCTGCTCGATCAGCAGCGAGGTGGCCACTTCGGCGGGGTTCATGGGCCGCGTTCTAGCACGGATGGCCGCCGGCCCGGCCGCCGGTTGACGCCGCCCGCGCGTGCTCGCGGCGTCGGTTTTTCGGTATCGTCTCGTCGCGTGCGCACCCGACGAGCAGCCCGGTGGACGGCGTGGACGGCGTGGGCCGGTGCGCTGGCGCTCGTCGCCGCGTGCGGCGCGGGCGCGGGCACGGGCGCGGGCGCGCAGGCACGGGCCGGCGGCGAGGCGGCGCAGGCGACGCTCGTGCTCGTCGGCGGTGACGTGCACACCAACGATCCGGCGCGGCCGCGCGCGCAGGCGGTCGCGGTGCGTGGCAACCGCATCGTCGAGGTCGGCGACGACGCGGCGGTGCGCGCGCTCGTTGGCCCCGACACGCGCGTCGTCGAGCTCGCCGGGCGCACGGTGACCGCCGGGCTCGTCGACGGACACTGCCACCTGTACGGCCTCGGCTCGATGAACGACAAGGTCGCGCTCAAGGGCGCGACGTCGGAGGCGGACGCGGTCGCGCGCACCGTCGCGTGGGCGAGGTCGCGCGGCGCCGGCGAGTGGATCGAGGGCCGCGGCTGGGATCAGAACCGGTGGGGCGGCGCGTTCCCGACGAGGGCGAGCCTCGACGCGGCGATCGGCGACCGGCCGGTCGTGCTGACGCGCGTCGACGGCCACGCGATCTGGGTGAACGGCGCCGCGCTGGCCGCCGCGGGCATCAACCGGAACAGCAAGGACCCGGCGGGCGGGCGCATCGTGCGCGACGCGCACGGCGAGCCGACCGGCGTGCTCGTCGACAACGCGGCCGACCTGGTGACCGCGAAGATCCCGCCGGCGTCGGCGGCGGTGCGCGAGCGGCGCATCCGCGCGGCGGCCGCGGAGGCGATCGCGACCGGGCTCACCGGCGTGCACGAGATGGGCCTCGACGACGCGACGATCGCCGTCTATCGCGACCTCGAGAAGCGCGGCGAGCTGCCGCTGCGGGTCGACGCGTACCTGCTGGCGACGCCGGAGGTGCTCGCCGGGCTGAAGGAGCGCGAGCTCGATCCCGACGACGGCGATGCGTACTTCTCGCTGGTCGGCGTGAAGCTGTTCGCCGACGGCGCGCTCGGCTCGCG
Organism: Kofleriaceae bacterium; assembly: GCA_035546475.1. Taxonomy (GTDB): domain Bacteria; phylum Myxococcota_A; class Polyangia; order Haliangiales; family Haliangiaceae; genus UBA2376. The sequence continues at coordinate 37,931 of DASZXE010000147.1, read as the reverse complement.
CGGCGCGGCGCTGGCGGCGGACTACAGCGACGATCCGGGCAACCGCGGGCTGTGGGTGACGCCGCCCGACGAGCTCGAGCGCGACGTCGCGATCGCGGCGGGCGCGGGCTGGCAGGTGGCCACCCACGCGATCGGCGACGCGGCGACCCACGCGACGGTCGACGCCTACGAGGCGGCGATCGCGGCGAGCCCGGGCAGCGACCTGCGGCTGCGCGTCGAGCACGCGCAGGTGATGATGGAGGACGACATCCCGCGGATGGGGCGGTTGAAGATCATCGCGTCGATGCAGCCGACCCACGCGACGAGCGACATGCCGTGGGCGGAGGCGCGGCTCGGGCCGGAGCGGATCAAGGGCGCGTACGCGTGGCGCAAGATGCTCGACGCCGGCGTGCTGGTCGTCGCGGGCAGCGACTTCCCCGTCGAGGAGACGTCGCCGACGTTCGGGTTGTACGCGGCGGTGACCCGGCAGGATCCCGATGGCAAGCCCGACGGCGGGTGGTATCCGGACCAGCGGATGACGCTCGACGAGGCGGTGTATGCGTTCTCGGCGGCGCCGGCGATCGCGGTGTTCGCCGAGGAGCACCGCGGCTGGGTGCGGCCCGGCATGGTGGCGGACCTGACGGTGTTCGACCGGCCGCTGGTCGGTGGGCACGAGCTCGTGGAGAGCCAGGCGGCGATGACGATCGTCGGCGGCGAGGTGGTGTTCGAGCGCGGCGCGGCGAAGTGATGCGGTTCTGTCCGTTCTGCACGCAGGAGAACACCGTCGAGGCCGTGAGCTGCGCGGCGTGCGGGCGGCGACTGCCGCCCTTGCCGCAGCGCCGCGTGCGGACGGCCGCGGCGGTCGGCGGCTCCGCGCCCGTCGTTCGCCCCGCGACGCCGTTGCCCGTCGAGCCTTCCGCGCCTGTTCCCTCGCCCTCGCCCGTTTCCGTGGCTCCCGTCCCCGCGCCGGCTGCGGTTCCGGTTCCGGTTCCGGTTCCGGTTCCGGTTCCCGTCCCGGCTCCGGCCCCGGCTCCGGTTCCCGCGCCTACGCCTGCGACGCTCGCGCCGATCTCCGACGAGCAACGCGCGCTGCGCGCGAGCCTCGTCCCGCCGCCCGCGGCGCTCCGCCGGCAAGCCCCTCCGCCCGAGGAGCGGCCCGCTGGCGTCGAGGCTCGACGTGCGACCGATGTCTCCGCGGCCCCACCGCCGCCGTCGCCAGCCACACCGCCGCCCACGACGACCCTGGTGGAGTCGGCGGCGTCGAGGTCCACCTCGCCGTCAACGTCGTCGTTGTCGCCTTCATCGTTGACGTCGACCTCGACGAAGCCGTCGTCGTCGCCTTCGACATTGACGTCGACCTCGACGGAGCCTGCCCCGTCGCCTTCATCGTTGACGTCGACCTCGACGGAGCCTGCCCCGTCGCCTTCGACATTGACGTCGACCTCGACGGAGCCTTCGCCTTCACCGTTGACGTCGACGGAGCCGTCGCCGTCGTCTTCACCGTCGACCTCGCCGACGCCGACGCCGACGCCGCCGCCGACGCCGGCGCCGGAGTCGGCCGCTGCTTCGGCCGCCGTCGCGTCGCCCACGCCGTCACCGAACGAGCGGGACACCCAGATCGTCACCGCGCCGCCGCCGACCCGCATCGCCCGCGCGCCGGAGCTGGCCGACCGCCCGTTCTCGCCGCCGCAGGTGATGCCGGTCCCGCGCGCGCCGGAGCCGGGCATCGTCAACTACGGCCGCTACGCGGTCGCCTTCGCGCGCGCGCGCTGGCAGCGTCGCCGCGCGGTCCGCCAGCTCCAGGCCGAGATCAAGGGCGACACCGACGCGCTCGATGTCGTCCTCGGCACGCTCGGCCGCGAGGCGCGCGCCGCGAAGATCGACAACCGCGTCCTCTCCGCCGAGAACCAGGCGATCACCGAGGCCGAGCACAAGAAGGGCGACATCGCCGGCCACATCGCCGAGGTCACCCAGCGCAAGCAGGAGGAGGTGGCCCGCTTCGAGGAGCTCGAGCGCGAGCGCATCGCCAAGCTCACCGAGGCCGAGCGCGAGCGCGCAGAGGCCGAGCGCGAGCTCGACGGCGTCGAGGCCGAGCGCCGCGCGCTCCGCGACAAGCGCAAGGACGTCGAGCGCCGCCAGAAGGCGTTCCACCAGTCGGCCGACCAGCGCGACACCGAGGCCGGCAGCACGCCGCTCGGCGACGCGCGCTCCGAGCTGCGCCGCCTCGCCGAGGGCCACCGCGCCGAGGCCGCCGCGCTCGAGCCCGAGAAGCAGGAGTACGAGCGCAAGCTCGCCGCGCTCGAGCGCCCGCTCGCCAGCGCGCAGTCGCGGGTCGCCGCCGCGCGCTCCGAGGTCGACCTCGCCAAGCGCTCGCTCGCCGACGCGCGCGAGGGCCACCGCCACCGCCTCGCCGAGCTCGAGGCCGAGCTCGGCCGCAAGCACCGCGAGCTCGAGAACACCGACGGCGAGATCCAGCGCCGCCTGGTCACGCTCGGCACGCTCATCAACCTGCACCGCGTCGAGCGCGCCGAGTTCACCGAGCTCTACCAGCGCATCGATCGCCTGCGCTCCGCGATCAGCGCGCGCACCGCCGAGATCGATCACCTGACCGCCGAGCGCGAGGCCTTCGATCGCGGCTCGCTCATGCGCGGCTACGCCGTCCTCGGCGGCGTCGCCGTCCTCGTCATCACCTTCATCGCCATCCTCATCGCCCTCGTCTGACTCCGACCGGCCCGCCGTCGGACCGCGCGCCGGCGCGGCCACGACCGCTTGCGCCGGCGCGGGACCGGCGCAAGCTGACTGCATGGTCCGCGACCCCGCCACGCGCACGCGCACCGCCTGTGTCGTCGCCGGCGCCAGCCCCGAGCAGGTGGCGGCCGCCGTCGAGACCGAGGGCGTCGCCTTCCGGCGCAACGCGCTCGGCACGCTCGTCACCGGCACGCTCGGCCCGCTGCCGATCGACTTCGCGCACGCGCTGCCCGGCCCCGTCTACGACGTCTTCTACAACCGCAGCACCGGCTGGTTCGCGGTCACCATCTACCGCGGCGAGGAGCAGCCGGTGCGCTGGGACAACCGGCCCGGCACCGAGTGCGGCTACCCGCGCGTCGACGACATCCTCGGCGCCGCCACGCCGACCGCCATCCTCGCCGCCCTCGACCTGCCCGCCGACGTCCTCGGCTATGCCCTCGCCTGACCGGTGGCACGCCGGGCTTGACTTCGTGTTGATATGACACCATAAGAGAGCGGTCATGTCGACCGCCCTCCAGCTCGAGCCGTACGTCGCGCAGCGCGCCCGCTGGCCGCGCACTGGCAAGCACGTGCTCGCGCAGTTCGACGACGAGTCCGTCGTCGTCTACCAGGCCTACCGCCCCTCGATCGGTCGATTCGCCGCCGCGCACGGCTGGTTTGGCGGCGACTTCTCGCTCGGCCGCATGAGCTGGATCAAGCCCAACTTCCTCTGGATGATGTACCGCTCCGGCTGGGGCACCAAGGAAGGTCAGGAGGTCGTGCTCGCGGTCTGGCTGCGCCGCGTGGCGTTCGAGCGGATCCTCGACCAGGCGGTCGCGTCGAGCTTCGGCGCCTCCGGCCTCGCCGACGCGCCCACGTGGGAGCAGGCCGTCGCCCGCTCGGACGTGCGCCTGCAGTGGGACCCCGACCACGATCCGCACGGCCGGCCGCAGGGGCGCCGCGCCGTGCAGCTCGGCCTGCGCCGCGCCGTCCTCGCCGACTACGCGCGGCCGTGGATCGTCCGCATCGAGGACATCTCGCCGCTCGTCGCCGAGCAGCGCGAGGTCCTCCGCACCCGCGGCGCCGACGCGCTCGTCATGCCGCGCGAGGACGTCTACCCGCGCCTCCCCGCCACCGGCGCCGCACCGAGCCCACCGAACGTCTAGCCGAGGCGCTCCTGGTAGATGCGGAGGATGTCGGCGGCGGTCTCCTCGATGGCGCGGTTGGTGACGTCGATGACCGGCCAGTTCGGGTGCTTGCGGAAGATCTCGCGCGCGTAGTTGATCTCGTGCTCGATGTGGCCGCGCTTGCCGTAGTCGCTCTCGTTCGACATGCCGAGGTGCTTGAGGCGCGCCTGCCGGATGCGCATCAGGATGTCGGGCTGGATGATGAGCCCGAAGACCTTGCGGTCGTCGACCTGCGCCAGCTCCTCGGGCGGATCGATGCCGAGCACGAGCGGCACGTTCGCGCACTTGAGCCCGCGCTGCGCGAGGTACGTCGACAGCGGCGTCTTCGACGTGCGCGAGATGCCGACCAGCACGAGGTCGGCCTTCGGCAGGTTGCGCGGCTCGGCGCCGTCGTCGTTCTTGACCGCGAACTCCACCGCCTCGATGCGGCGGAAGTAGTCGTCGGTGATGCTGTGCAGGAGACCGGGCACGCCGGCCGGCGCCGCGCCGAGGAACGAGGCCAGCTTGCCGATCAGCGCGCCGATCAGGTCGACCGACTGCACGTCGTGGCGCTCGACCAGCTTGGCCAGGAGGTCGCGCTCCTCGGCGTTCACCACCGTGAAGACCACCAGCGCCTTCAGCTCGGCCGCCTTCTCGATCAACTGCTCGCACTCGGTCTCGAGGCGGACGCGCGAGTAGGTGCGCACGTTGATCGGGACGTCGGTGAACTGGAGCGTCGCGGCGCGCACCATCCGCTCGGCGGTCTCGCCGGTCGCGTCGCTGATGATCATCACCGTCTTCATGGAGCCGCTCTATACCACGGGCAGGTGGCGGCGAACCGCGGCCGCCGGGGCGGCGCTCCGTCGGTGCTCGACGACGCGCGGGCACTCGGGATCCGGCGCGGCGTCGTCGCCGGCGTGGCCGCTGACGACCCGGCAGCCGCCGCGGCAGAGCGCGTGGTACGCGCACGAGCGGCACGGCTCGTCGGCCGCGCGCCACCGGCGGAACGCGCCGAACGCGCCGGCGGACGTCCAGTAGGCGCCGAGGTCGCCGATGCGCGGGCGCGCGCCGCCGGCCTCCCGCGGCGGCGGCGGGGGCGCGAAGCTGCACGCGGTGAGCGCACCGCCCGCCTTGGCGCCGACCAGGAAGTCGCCGCCGGTGCAGCCGTACACCGCGAGCGCGCCGAGCACCGACGGGCCGGGGTCGTGCCACGCGACCATTGGCGTGTAGCTGCAGTCGACCTTGACCCGCACGCGCTCCCGGCGGGCGGCGCGCAGCACGTGGGGAAGGAAGCGCCGATGCTGATCGTCGGTGCAGCGGAGGTCGGCGTACGCGCGCGCGCCGCGGCCCGACGGCTTGAAGCGGAGCAGCTCGACCTCCGAGAGCCTCCGTCGCCGCGCATGGGCGAAGATGGCGGGCAGCTCGTCGAAGTTGTGGCGGGTGACGACCACGTTGATGCCGACCTCGCGCTTGATCGATCGCAGCGCGCGCAGGGCGGCGTCGGCGCGGGCGAAGCCGTCGAAGCCGCGCACGCGCGCGTAGGTCGGGCCCAGGCCGTCGAGGCTGACGTTGATCTGCCCGAACCGGTCGGCGATCGGCAGCAGCCGGTCGAGCCCGTCGAGCCCGCTGGTGGTCAGGTTGGGGACGATGCCGAGCGCGCGCGCGTGGTCGGCCAGCGCGCCGAGCCACAGGAGCGTGGCGCTCTCGCCGCCGCCGAGCGCGACATGGAAGACGCCGCGCGCCGCCAGGTGATCGAGCGCCGCCTTCCAGCCGGCGAGGTCGAGCTCGTCGGCGCCGGCCGCCGGGCTGGCACCGGTGTAGCAGCCCGTGCACCCGGCGCCGCACCGGTTGGTGAGCTGGAGGTGGGCCTCGAGCGGCGCGGACAGCGGCGCGCCGCCGAGGTCGCCGTCGGCGCCGGGGTCGGCCCAGGTCGCGTCGCCGCCGGTGGGGCCGAGGCCGAGCCGCCGGGCGCGCGCACGATCGACGAAGACCAGCGCCCGCGGGCGCTCGAGCTGGACGATCGCGCCGAACGCCTCGAGCCTCGACGCGCGCGGGCGGGGCCGGCTCATGGCGCCGGCGCGGAGGTGTCAGCCACCGTGGCCCCCGTCGCCCGCGGAGGTGTCAGCCACCTGCTCGCCGCCGACTCCGGAGGTGTCAGCCACCGGGCCCGCACCGCCCGTGGCGGCCGGCCGCCGCCACCGCAACAGCGCGCCGACGATCGGCGTCGCCATCGCCACCGCCGCCGCGCCGAACAGGAGGAACGTGACGTCGACGCCGAGGCTCGACGAGTTGGGGTTCATCCCCCACTTGACGGCCAGGATCCGGCCTCGCCCCGCGGTCGCGCGACTCACGCGCGTACCATAGCAGCCGTCAAACCCGCCGACGCCTGCGCCCCGACATCGTCAGCCACGCCAGCACCTCCGCGCACTCTCTGCGAGCGCGCGCAAGTCGATCGCAGCGCCGAGCAAGCGTGGGCTCGATCGCAGCCGCGACCGGCCGAATAACCGATCGCTAACCTGCGAGAATCAAGGCTCATTTGGCGAGCTGGGTGACGAAAAACGGCACCTCGCGCGCCGTAGATCGTCGATCACGCCGGAGCTTGAAGTCAGCCCACCCACGGATCTCGCTCGCTTGCGGCCAGGCAATGCGTGGCATGGCCGCTGCACTTGGGGTCGAGCCATCAAGGGGCGGCCGCCTCGTCACTCGGACGCAGGGCCATCCACCAACGTTCTCGAACAGCGAGGTCCAACATCATGCACCGCATCCTCCGCAAGACTCAGCGTGGCTTCACCCTCATCGAGCTCATGATCGTCGTCGCGATCATCGGCATCCTGGCGGCGGTCGCCATCCCGAAGTTTCTCGACTACATGAAGAAGTCGAAGCGGAGCGAGGCGGAGCTGAACCTCAACGCGATCAACAAGGCCACCGACTCCGAGTACTCCGAGAACTCGGAGTACCCGCAGGGCGACTCGGGCGGCTTCACGCCGGCCGCCGCCTGCTGCACGGTCGCCGGGAAGAAGTGCGCCGTGAACGAGAACGACTGGAAGGGCAACGCCGCGTGGGACCAGCTCGGCTTCGAGATGACCCAGCCGTTCTACTTCCAGTACTCGTACCACCCGGCCGACGCGCAGCACTTCCAGGCCATCGCCCACGGTGACCTCGACTGCGACACGATCTTCGTCGACTACACCCTCAACGGCGACGCGAGCACCGGCTCGCCGACCTCGACGCTGATCAAGCCGCCGCGCGCGGACTGATCCTCGGCGTTCACCCCTCAGGGATGTACCGACGGCCGCCGCGTGCGGCCGTTCGTCATTTTCGGGGCGCGATCGGGCAGCGACGGGGTAGGATGCTTCAGGTGCCGCGCAGAGCGTGCACTACCCCACCGATGTACCGGATCAAGAACTCGGCGAAGCGCAGCGCAGCTCACGTGCCCGCGCGCGGCTTCACGCTGATCGAGCTGATGGTGGTCGTGGCGATCATCGGCGTGCTCACCTCGGTCGCCGTCCCGAAGTTCCTGGGCTACATGAAGACCGCCAAGAGCACCGAGGCGGTGGTCCACCTCGGCGCGATCGCGAAGGCGGCCGACTCGTCGTTCATCGAGAACGCGACGTATCCGCAGGTCGTGTCGGCGCTCACGCCGGCGCAGTCCTGCTGCCAGCAGGGTGGCAAGAAGTGTGCGGTCGCTCCCGCGGACTGGGACGGCGTGCCGGCGTGGGACGAGCTGGGCTTCGAGATGACCCAGCCGTTCTACTTCCAGTACCAGTACACGAGCGTGCTCTCGAGCGCGTACCAGGCGGATGCGGTCGGCGACCTCGACTGCGACGGGATCACGGTCACCTACATGATGAAGGGCGACGCCTCCACCGGCGCGCCCAAGTCGACGCTGATCAAGCCGGTGCGCGCCGACTGACGCGCGACGCTCGTCGTCAGCGCAGCTCGAACTCCTTGCAGAACGCGGCCTCGGTCGGCGGCTCGCCGGTGACCGGATCCGGCGCGTCGAGCGGCCACCGGCGCTGGCCCTCGTCCGGCCAGCCGTGCAGGCACTCGCCCTTCCGCTCGAGCCAGAACAGGCAGTCGCGGCACGCGCTGCGCAGCTCGAAGCGGCGGGCCTCGTCGACGAGCGCGGCGGTCAGCGGGAAGCGCACGGGGGGGACAGGATCCTACCCCATAACGTCCCGAAGTCGCTCGCGAATCCGAGGCCACCGCGAAGAAATCTCCCAGCCCCGCCGGCGGGGCCGGCACGCGCGGCCCTTCCGTCGAGCTTGACAGCACCTCCGTGATAGCGGACAGTCCTCTGCAGACGCGCGGTCCCCCTCCCGCACGTCGCGATCGCGGGCGAGCCTGCGGCCCTGCTCCTTCCCGCAGGCCCGTCCGCGATCAGGTCGCCGGCCCCAGCCGACGCGCGGTCGTCGTCGCCGGCCTCGCGGAGCCCGGCGAGCGGTAGACGCCGACGCCGGGCCGCCCCGCCTGCGTCGTCGGTCGCGCTACTGCCCGCCGCCGCTGCCGGTGTCGTCTTCCCCTCGATGAATGCCGAGGGCGCGCAGCTTCTTGTGCAGGTTGGTGCGCTCGATGCCGAGCACCTGCGCCGTCTTCGAGATGTTCCAGCCGAGCTCGGCGAGCTTCATGCGGATGAAGTCGGCCTCGATCTCCTCGCGGAACTCGCGCAGCGACTTGTTGGCGTAGCGGCCGAGGTCGAACGTGGCCTGCGGCCCGGTCTGGCGGCCGACGCCGGCGGGGCGCGGCCCGCCGAGGTACGGCGGCAGGTCGCGCTCGCGGATGACCTCGTCGCTCATGATGACGAGCCGCTCGACGACGTTGCGCAGCTCGCGCACGTTGCCCGGCCAGTCGTACGCCTGGAGCCGCTCGAAGACCGCCTCGTCGACCGGCTTGCGGGCGAAGCCGTTCTCGTCGCAGCACTCGCGCACGAACGACTCGACGAGCAGCGGGATGTCGTCGGGGCGCTCGTTCAGGTTCGGCGAGCGGATCGGCACCACGTTGAGGCGGAAGAACAGGTCCTCGCGGAACGTCCCCGCGCGCACCATCTCCTCGAGGTCGCGGTTGGTCGCGGCGACCACGCGGCAGTCGGTGCGCAGGCTCTTCTCGCCGCCGACGCGCGTGAACTCGCCGGTCTGCAGCACGCGCAGCACCTTGGCCTGCGCGGGCAGCGCCATGTCGCCGATCTCGTCGAGGAAGATGGTGCCGCCGTCGGCGACCTCGAACAGGCCGCGCTTCTTGGCGACCGCGCCGGTGAACGCGCCGCGCTCGTGGCCGAACAGCTCGCTCTCGATCAGCTCGGGCGGGATGGCCGCGCAGTTGACCTTGACGAAGGGACCGGCGGCGACCGCGCTGTTGCGGTGGATCGCGCGGGCGATCAGCTCCTTGCCGGTGCCCGACTGGCCGGTGATGAGCACGCGCGAGCGCGTCGGCGCGACCTTCGCGATCTGCCGGCGGAGGTCGTTCATCACCGGCGAGCCGCCGAGCAGCTCGAAGCGGGCGTCGACGGCCTGGCGGAGCTGGCTGACCTCGCGCCACATGCGGCGGCGGTCGAGGGCGTTGCGCACCGTCACGACGACGCGGCTGCGGTCGAGCGGCTTCTCCATGAAGTCGAACGCGCCGAGGCGGGTCGCGTTGACGGCGTCGTCGATCGTCGCGTGGCCGGAGATCATGACGACCGGGATGTCGGCCCAGGCGCCGCCGACGCCGTCCTCGCCGCGCGCCTTGAGCTGGCGCAGCAGCTCGATGCCGTTGTCGTCGCCGAGCTTGACGTCGAGGAGGATGAGCTCGACGGGGGCGGCGGTGAGCGCGGCCTCGGCCTCGGCGGCGGAGCCGGCCTCGGCGACCTGGTAGCCCTCGCCCTCGAGGACCATGCGCAGGGTGCGGCGGATGTTCTTCTCGTCGTCGACGATGAGGATCGGCTCGCCTCCGGCCGGGATGGCGGGCGACGAGGTCACGCGCCCTCCTTGCCGCCGCGCGGCGGCCGGCCGCCGTCGGCGTCACGCTCGTCGTCGGCCTCGGCTTCGGCTTCGGCTTCGGCTTCGGCTTCCTCGGGCGCGCCGTCGGCTTCGGGGGCTCGGCCGGCGCCCTCGCTGCCGACGCCGGGGCCCGCGCCCGCGCCTGCCGCGCCTGCCGCCGGCGTCTCGTCGTGGTCGCGCGCCTCGCGCTCGGCCTGGCGCGTCTCCTCGTCGCGATCGCGCCCGCGATCGGCGGCGTCGGCCTCCGCGCGGTCCTCCTCGTCGGTGTCGTCCTCGGCGGCGGCGCTGCGGGCCTTCGCCGCGCCCGGCGGCGTGCCGTCGCCCTCGGTGCGCCGGCGCTCGCGCTGCTCCGCGGCCTCCAGGTTGGCGCGGTTGCGGCGGTTCCACAGGAAGACGAGCGCCAGCACCGCGACGCCGAGGATCAGCATCAGCGGCCGGCGATCGGACTTCTGCTCGGTCGGGCGCACGAGGATCGTCGCCGGCAGCTCGGGCGCGCCCTCGCTCATCGTCGGCGCGGTGCCCGAGCCGCTGCCCGCGCCGGAGCTCGACCCTACCGCCGGCGTCGGCGGCGCCGGCGCAACCTCCGACGGCACCGGCGCCGTCGCGCCCGCCATCGTCATCGGATCGGTCGTGCCGAGCTTCGCGTCGACCCGCTGCAGGGACGCGAGCGGATGGATGCTCGCGAGCGCCTGCTCGCACGGGTCGCGCAGCGCGCCGGCGTCGGGCGCCAGCACGCAGTCGGCGGTGACGACCACCAGCTCGTCGGCGGTGCGGAAGACGAGCGCGCGGGTCAGCGCCGTCGTCGCGACCGTCGGATCCCGCCACGCGAGCTGCGCCTGCGGCAGCGTCGCGTCGGAGCCGTCGAACGTCCAGCGCACCAGCGTGCCGCCGGTGGCGTCGACGCGGCCGCGCACCGCCACCAGCTCGGCGCGGGCGGCGGCCTCGGCGTCGGCCGGCGGCGGCGAGGCGACCAGCTCGCTGACGACGAGCGCGCCGCCGATCGCGGGCGAGCGATAGAACAGCGCCGCGGCGCGCACGTTGTGATCGCCGAGGTGCGACTCGCCGCGCAGCCGCTTGGCGGTGGCGGCGGTCAGGGCCTGATCGACCGTCCAGCCGTCGGGCGCCTTCAGCTCGATCGTCGACGGCGGCGGCTCGGGGGCGTGCTCGTCGAGCGTCGGAGGCGCCGGGACGCCCGGTGGCGTCGGTGACGTCGGTGACGTCGGCGGCCTCGGTGACCGCGAAGGCTGCGCCTCCGCCACCGGGACGAGCGCGAGGGTTGCGACGAGCGAGAGGAGCGAGGCGCGCATCATGGGTTCCCGGGAGTCGTGAGGGTGCCGTCGGGGAGCGGGGCCAGGAGGCCCGCGCACGCGGCCTGACAGCGGGTCGGCGCGCGGTCATTGTAGAAGCAGGCGACCGCGGAGGCTCGTGGCGTCGTCCGCACGCTGACCTGCGCGCGCAGCTCGCCTTGCCAGCCCGGGCGCGACAGGTGCGCGCCGGCGGCGCCCGCGTCCTCGTGCCAGCCGTCGACGCCGGCCGCGGCGGCGAGCGCGGTGCGCAGTTGCGCGAGGACGGTGGCGGCGTCGGCGGACTGCAGGCCGAGCGCGATCGCGACGACGAAGCAGCCGGTGTTCGGATCGCCCCAGGCGTCGACGGCGAGCGGCCGGCCGGCGGCGTCGGGCGCGGCGGCCGCTCGCGCGGCGTCGGCGATCGACGGCTGCTCGGGCCAGGTCGGCGGCACGGTCAGGACCGGCAGCGGCGGCGGTGGCTCCGTCGAGCGAGGCGCGGGGGAACCGGTCCCGCCCGCGCCGTCGGCGAGCGCGATCGCCGGCACCGCCAGCGCGATCACCGCCGCGGCGCGCAGCCAGCGCGTCACGCCAGCACCATCCACACCGGCTCGTCGGCGGCCAGCTCGAGGCGCGCGCGCACGTCGTCGGCGAGCCCGACGCGCCCGTCCGCGCGCACCTGCACGCGCGTGCCGACCGCGCGGAAGCCCGGCCCCGGCGGCGGGTGGGTGACGCCGACGATCGCCTGCGCCAGCTCGCCCGCGCCCTCCTCGATCGCCGCGATGCCCGCCTCGTGCGCGCCCGCCACCAGCGTGACGTCGTCGGTGCGCGCGGTGAAGTGCGGCCCGCCGTCGAACGGATCGATCTGCCCCGCGTACGTGAAGCCGATCCGGCGCAGCATCTTCTCGACGCCGCGCGTCTCCGGCCCGACCTGGCCGATCACCTCCGCGACCTCCGGCGGCAACAGCTCCGTGTGGATCGGGTCGGCCGGGAACAGGGCGTGGATGAACTCCTTGTTGTCCTTCGAGAGCAGGTCGGCCTCCTGGTACGTGAGGCCGGTGAAGTGGCGCCCGACGTGCTCCCACAGGCGGCTGGTCCCGTCGGGCTCGAGCGGCGGCAGCAGCTCCGACAGCACGTGGTCGCGGAACAGCGGCCGGTGCATGCGCATGAACAGGAAGCGCGTGTACGACAGCAGCTTGCCCAGGTGCTCCGGGTTGCCGCGGTACGACGGCAGGAGCGTCAGGCCGCCGATCTCCGTCGGGCCGTCGTAGTTGTAGCCGATGCGCAGCACCCGGTGGACGAAGTAGCGATCGAGCGTGTAGCTGTAGCGCTCGTCGTTCTCGACGCGGAAGAAGATGTGCGGCGCGCGGCGGGTGCCGTGCTGCGCGAGGATCATCGACGTGCCGATGACCCGCTTCGCCTCGAGGTCCTCGAGGACGAACAGGTACTCGCGGTCGGCGGGCGCGACGGTGGCGTCGAACGAGGCCTGCGACAGCTCGAGGATGCGCTCGAGGTGGTCGCGCCGGGCCGGCAGGTTGACCGTGTCGAGGTGCTCGGCGACCTCGAGGATCTGATCGACGTCTTCGCGCCTGGATTGACGGATCCGGAACATTGCGAGCCCACCGCCGACGGGCGCCGCACCTTACCACGCGAGCGCGGCCGGTCAGGGCAGGGCCGCGCGCAGGCCGTCGTGGAGCACGGTCACCGCCTCGGCGGCGGCCTGCTCGACCCACGCGACATCGCCGCCGACCCGCTCCGCGGCGAGCTGCGCGCCCGAGATGATGCGGATCGGCCGCAGGTGGTGGCCGAGCCGGCGCTGGTTCTCGGCGGCGATCCAGTCGAGGACGATCGGCAGCGCGACCAGGGTCGCGTCCTTGGTGTCGTGCATGATGAGGACCGCGCGGCCCTGCAGGAGCGTCAGCTTCTCGATGACCGCGTTGGCGGTGTAGCGGGGGCCGCGGCTGCGCCACTCCTGCGGATCGATGTCCCAGTGGAAGTGGTGCAGGCCGAGGCGGTCGAGCTCGCGCTCCAGCTCGGGGCAGCGCTCGCCGTACGGCGCGCGGAACCACGGCACCGGCACGCCGCTGACGCGCTCGAGGATCGCGCGCGCGCCGAGGATCTCGTGGGTGCGGAGGCCGGCGTCGATGCCGCACAGGTGCGCGTGGTCGATCGTGTGGTTCCCGATCACGTGGCCCTCGCGCAGCATGCGCGCGACCAGCGCCGACGCCGCCACCGGATCGCCGCGCTCGAACCGCCAGCCCTGCAGGAAGAAGACGGCGTGGACCTGGTAGCGCGCGAGGATGTCGAGGACCTTGCCGGTCGTGAACTGGCTCGGGCCGTCGTCGAACGTGAACAGGAGCTCGGGATCGCCCGACGACGACTCGCCGGCGGCCGGCTTCGGCCAGTGGTTGCTGTCGAGGCGCTCGGGCGGGGTCGTCTCGTCCGGCGGCAGCGCGTGCGCGGGCGGCTGCGGCCGGGCGGCGCGCGGCCCGACGAGCACGACGGCGCTGGCGACGGCCACGAGCGTCAGGACCGGGCGGAGGCGCACCAGCCTCGATCTAACACGCGAGGCCGCGCGGGCATGCTTTCTCGCAACGTGCAGGGCGTTGCGGCCGGCTCGCTGCTGGCTGCGCTGCAGGAATGCAGACCTTGCACCTCTCGAGCGACCCGCCAGCCGCCGCGCGCGGCGCTCGTCCAACCGCGCCACGGTTGCGCTACGGTCGCCGCGATGAGCGCCGCCTCGCCTGCCTCGCCTGCCTCGCCGATCCCGGGCGCCCCGCGCCGCCTGTCCCTCGCCCGCACCGGCACGCCGCTCGAGGCGGCGCCTCGCACCAGCGACGCGCTCGGCGTCGAGGTCCTCTTCAAGCGCGACGACCTCACCGGCGCCGAGCTGACCGGCAACAAGGTGCGCAAGCTCGAGTACCTGCTCGCCGAGGCGGTCGATCGCGGCGCCGACACGGTGATCACCTGCGGCGGCGAGCAGTCGAACCACGCGCGGGCGACCGCGCTGGCGGCGGCGCGCGTCGGCCTCCGCAGCCGGCTCGTGCTGCGCACCGACGATCCCGCGCGGCCGCCGGCGGCGACCGGCAACATCCTCCTCGACCGGCTGGCCGGCGCGGCGATCCGCTGGATCAGCCGGCCCGACTGGGCGCGCCGCGATGCGATCATGGCTGAGGAGGCGGCCGCGGTCGACGCCGCCGGCGGCCGCGCCTACGTCATCCCCGAGGGCGGGTCGAACGCGGTCGGCGCGTGGGGCTACGTCGGCTGCGCGCACGAGCTGGCCGCCGACCTGGCCGCGTTGCCCGCGCGGCCGACGACGATCGTGCACGCCGTCGGCTCCGGTGGCACCACCGCCGGCCTCGTCATGGGCGCGCGCATGCTCGGCTTCGGAGACCGCGGCGTGCAGGTCGCCGGCGTCAACGTCTGCGACGACTGCGACTACTTCGTCGCCGCGGTCACGCGCATCTGCGGCGACATGACGGCGCGCTGGCCGTCGCTGCCGCGCATCGCGCCCGGCGACGTCCAGATCGTCGACGGCCACGTCGGCCTCGGCTACGCGAAGTCACGCCCCGAGGAGCTCGCGACGATCCGCGACCTGTGCCGCCGCGACGGCCTCGTCCTCGATCCCGTCTACAGCGGCAAGGCCTTCCACGGCGTCGTCACCGAGCTCGCGCGCGACCGCGCCCGCTTCGGCGAGCGCATCGTCTTCGTCCACACCGGCGGCATCTTCGGCCTGTTCCCCGTCGCCGCCCAGCTCGCCCCCCTCCTGTGACGCCGGGCGCAATGACGCGGTCCGATCGCGCGTCGTGGCCGCATGTTCGAGGGCTTCCTCGAGCGAAAGCGGCCGCGCGACTGGCCTCTCGCCGGACTCGACGAAGCGATCCTGCTGCGCCGTGAGGGTGAGCCTGCGCACCGGCATACGAGGACGATCCGTCCACGCCGCTCGCACGACAACGTTCCCCGGCGACAATCAGCGGGGGCGCGCGAAGGGCGGGCGGCGCTCGACCTCGCCGATGTCGGCGGCCCCGTAGTAGGCGACGGCGAGCTGCTGCATCTCGGGGCGCGTGTAGACCTCGGCGCGCGGCGACTCGATCGCGTCGGCGATCGCGCGGGCGACCTCCTCGACCGGCTGGGCCTGCGGCAGCGCGCGCGAGTCGGGGCCGCCGTGGCGCGCGTGCTTGCCGAACTCCGTCGCGACCACGCCGGGCATCACCGTCGTCACGTGGATCGCGGGGAAGTCGTCGGCCAGCTCCATCCGCAGGTTCGCCGTCAGCGAGTTGAGCGCCGCCTTCGCCGCCGAGTACGCCGAGCGGATCGGCGCGAACGGCACCCGGCCGAGCATGCTGCTGACGTTGATGATGTGGCCCTGGCGCGCCGCCTTGAAGCGGGTGAGCGCCGCCTGCATGCCGTACAGCGCCGACTTCACGTTGACGGTCATCATCTCGTCGACGTCCTCGTCGGTGAGCTCCGACACCGTCCGCGAGATCCCGCGCCCGGCGTTGTTGACCCAGACGTCGATCCGCCCGGCGTGCGCGATCGCCGCCGCCGCCAGCGCCTCGACCTCGACGCGGTGGGTGACATCGGTCGGCACCGCCAGCGCGCCCGTGCGCGCCGCGACCGCCTCCAGCTCCTCCTTGCGGCGCGCCGCCAGCACCAGCCGCGCGCCGCGCCTGGCGCACTCCTCCGCCAGCGCCGCGCCGATCCCGCTGCTCGCGCCCGTGATGACGATCAGCTTCTCCATCCCCGCACTCTACCCCGCAGCGGCACGCGCGGCGGCCGGCGACCCCGCCGCCGGCCACCCGCGCAGCACCGTCTCGATCAGTAGCGGTAGTGGTCGGGCTTGTACGGACCGTCGACGGCGACGCCGAGGTACTCGGACTGCGCGGCGCTCAGCGTGGTGAGCTTGGCGCCGACCTTGGCGAGGTGCAGCCGGGCGACCTTCTCGTCGAGCTTCTTCGGCAGCACCGAGACGGTGCCCTTCGCGAAGCTCATGCCGGTCACCTCGTCCTTGCCGTGGGTCGCGTTCGCCCACAGCGCCATCTGCGCCATGACCTGGTTGGTGAACGAGTTCGACATCACGAACGACGGGTGGCCGGTCGCGCAGCCGAGGTTGACCAGCCGCCCGCGCGCGAGCAGCGTCAGCCGCTTGCCGCCGGGGAAGATGAACTGGTCGACCTGCGGCTTGATGTTCTCTTCCTTGATCTCGCGGTTGTTCTCGAGCCAGGCGACCTGGATCTCGCTGTCGAAGTGGCCGATGTTGGCGAGGATCGCCTCGTCCTTCATCGCCTGCATGTGCTCGCCGCGGATCACGTCCATGCAGCCGGTGGCGGTGACGAAGATGTCGCCCATCGAGGCGGCCTCGTCCATCGTCGTCACCTCGTAGCCCTCCATCGCCGCCTGCAGCGCGCAGATCGGATCGATCTCCGTCACCAGCACGCGGGCGCCGAGGCCGCGCGCCGCGTGGGCGCAGCCCTTGCCGACGTCGCCGTAGCCGTTCACGACGACGACCTTGCCGGCGACCATCACGTCGGTCGCGCGCTTGATGCCGTCGAACAGCGACTCGCGGCAGCCGTACAGGTTGTCGAACTTCGACTTGGTGACCGAGTCGTTGACGTTGATCGCCGGGAAGAGCAGGGCGCCCTGGCGCGCCATGTCGTACAGGCGGTGGACGCCCGTCGTGGTCTCCTCGGAGACGCCCTTGATCTCGCCGGCCAGCCGGGTGAAGCGCTGCCTGTCCTTCCCGAGGCTCTCGTTGAGCACGGTCAGGACGACGCGCCACTCCTCGTTGGTCGCCGTCGACGGGTGCGGCGCCGCGCCCTTGGCCTCGAACTCGGCGCCCTTGTGGACGAGCAGCGTGAGGTCGCCGCCGTCGTCGAGGATGAGGTTCGGGCCGTGGCCGCCCTTGAACGCGTTGAGCTGGAGGCCGATGTTCTGCCAGTACTCCTCGAGCGTCTCGCCCTTCCAGGCGAAGACCGGCACGCCGGCCCTGGCGATCGCCGCCGCCGCCTCGTCCTGCGTCGAGAAGATGTTGCACGAGGTCCAGGTGACCTCGGCGCCGAGCGCGACCAGCGTCTCGATGAGGACGGCGGTCTCGATCGTCATGTGCAGGCAGCCGGCGACGCGCGCGCCGCGCAGGGGCGCCTTCGCGCCGTACTCCTCGCGGAGCGCCATCAGGCCGGGCATCTCCTTCTCTGCCATGCGCATCTTCTTGCGGCCCAGCTCGGCCAGGCCGATGTCCTTGATCTTGAACGACGGGAACTCGGTGCGGTGGTCCATGACGATCTCCTGATGACGTGCGGTTGCTGGCGACCTGGGTCGCGGGAAGGGTTCGGGCGAGCGTCAGTGCGTGCTTGCACCGACGTCGCGAGCATGGGTCTGGGGTGCGGCTTCGCGATGGACGCCGGCTGCGACCGGCGCGGGCTGGGCGCCTCCGGTCGTACGTCCGATGCTCGCTCGTTTCGTGGGGACACCACGCGCCTCGCTGCGCTTCGGGCGTGCGCCCGGATCCGCCTCACCCCGCTTGGTCTCGCTCGACGCCATCACGAAGCCACACCCCCGAGCGGCGGCCGGCGGCCGATGGCGAGCTGCAGCGCGGGCCGGTCGGGCGTGAACAGCGGCGCGAGGGCGATGACGTCGAGGCCGGCGCCGGTCAGGCAGGTGCGCAGGCGCGCCGGCTCGAAGCCGAGCCAGACGTCGCCCTGCTCGCGCATCGCCTCGTCGTCGTGCGGCAGGTAGTCGACGACGACGAGCGAGCCGCCGCGGCGCAGGAGCCGCGCGGCGCGGGCGACCGCGTCGTCCGGGCGGGCCGCGTGGTGGAGGAGCCGCGCCATCAGGACGACGTCGGCGCCGCCGCGCTGGCCGATCTCGTCGGCGAGCTGGCTGCCGAGCGCGTCGTCGTCGAAGCCGCCCTCGCGCAGGCGGACGTTGGTGAGGCCGAGCGTGGCGATGCGCGCGGCGCAGCGGGCGAGCCGCGCCGGGCTGCGGTCGACGGCGACCACCCGCTCGAACAGCGGCGAGAGGAGCGGCAGGAACGTGCCGTCGCCGGTGCCGAGGTCGACCGCGAGCGCGCGCCCCGGCAGGAGCGGCGCGAAGATCGGCAGGAACGCCAGCAGCTCGCCGCCGGGGGCGCTGCCCGTCGCCGCCGTGTCGCCGGCGGTCATCGCGTCGAAGTAGTGGCGCGCGTGCTCCTCGCGCTGCGCGACGACCTGCGCGACCCGCGCGAGGCTGCCGTCACGCACGCACAGGGCGTTGCCCTCCGCGATCGCCGCGTCGACGACCGCGTCGGTCACCGCCGGCGCGCGCAGGAAGGTCCGCGTGCCGTCGCGCCGCGCCTGCAGGAGCCCCGCGTCGCGCAGCGGCTGCGACTTCTTGGTCACCTGCGGCTGGCTCTCGCCGAGCAGCGTCGCGAGCTCGCCGACCGACAGCTCCTCCACCGAGCAGAGCGCGAGCAGGCGCAGCCGGTCCTCGTCGCCGAGGAGCCGGAACAGGTCTGCGCGCGGTGCCGCCAGCACGAAGCTCTATATATTCCATCTTTCGCATGAAGGCAATAACTGAATAGACGCGTGAGATCATTCGGTTACATGCACGTGACAGGGACGCGACCGGACAGCCCTTGAACGAAGGTCGTGACCCGCGGCGAGCCTCCGCGATAGGCTCGCGCCCGATGCGTAACCTCGCCTTGCCGATCACGATGTCCCTCGGCCTCGCGCTCGGCCTCGGCCTTTCCTTCGGGGCGGGCTGCGGTCCGAGCAACAACGGCGACGACGCTGCCGCCGACGACGATCAGCCGAGCCTCACGCTCGAGGTGGCGCCCGCCGACGCGGTGCTCGACGTCGTCAACGGCGCCGCCGTGACGCAGGCGTACACGGCCACGCTCGTCCACCCGGACGGCGCGCGCGAGGACGTCACCGGCCAGGTCACGTTCGCGCTGGCGGCCAGCGGCTTCGGCACCTTCGACGGCGCGACGCTGACCGCGCCCGGCACCGCCGCCGGCGTCACCCAGGTCAACGCGGTGCGCGGCGACGTCATCGGCATGGCGCAGGTCACCGTCCGCGTCCACAACACGCGGTTCGACGGCGCGCCGGCCAACGCGCCCGAGCTCTTCGACAACGCGACCGAGTCCGCCGCGCAGGCGCCGTCGCTCGTCTATCCCGACGACCACGTCATCGTGCCGCCCAACCTCGGCGAGTTCGACGTCCACTGGAACGACACCCATGGCAACGACCTGTTCGAGGTCGCGCTGAAGAACGACTACGTCGACCTCCGCATCTACAAGAGCGGCACCGGCGCGCTGTGGACCACCTACGCGCAGAACGAGTGGTCGCCACTCTCCGGCACCCGCACGCCGATCAGCATCACCGTCAGCGGCCTCAAGAGCGGCGCGCCCGGCACCAAGGGCACCGCGCCGGCCCGCACGATGGACCTCACGACCGACGACATGCGCGGCGGCATCTACTACTGGGCGACGAACGGCTCCGGCATCCTCCGCTACGACACCGAGACGCCGAACGTGCCGCCGTCGCAGCTCTTCCCCGGCGGCGTGCCGACCGGCTGCCTCGGCTGCCACGCGCTCTCGCGCGACGGCAGCAAGATCGCGATCACGTTCGACAGCGCCGAGGGCCGCGGCGGCGTGATGGACCTGACCAACAACACGTTCCTGTTCCCGTACGACCGCGGGGTGCGGTGGAACTTCGCGACGTTCAACCCGACGGGCACCGAGATGATCGCGGTGAAGAACAGCGTGATGACCGTCTACAGCGCCGACGGCACCACGCTCGCCACCGTGCCCAGCCAGGGCAGCATGCCGGAGATCTCGCCCGACGGCGGGCAGCTCGCCTACGTGCAGGTGTCCGGTCAGGACTGGTACGCGCAGACCGGCGCGGTCTACGTCTGCGACTACACCGAGGCGACGCACACGTTCGGCGCGCCGCGCATGATCGTGCCGGCCAGCCAGAACGGCCTCCAGACCTACTATCCGTCGTGGTCGCCGGACAGCAAGTGGCTGGTCATCACGCGCAACAACGGCCTCTCCTACGACAACTCGTCGTCGGAGGTCTGGGTCGTGAAGGCGGACGGCTCGATGCCGCCGATCCAGCTCGCGTTGTCGAACACGGGCGGCGCCAACCTGACCAACTCGTGGGCGCGCTGGGTGCCGTTCTCGCAGACGATCGGCAGCACGAACGAGGAGATCTTCTTCCTGACGTTCTCGAGCAAGCGCGCCTTCGGCACGCGGCGCCCCTCGGTCGGCTCGCCGCAGATCTGGATGACGCCCTTCTACCCGATGCGCGCCGCCGCCGGCCAGGACCCGTCTGGCCCCGCCATCCGCCTGCCCTTCCAGTCCCTCTCCGACAACAACCACATCGCCCAGTGGACCGAGCGCGTCGTCATCCCGTGACCCTCGGCGCGCCCGCGAGCGCGCTTGCGGGATCCGAGGCGTGGCCACATCATCGACTGCGATGACGGCTCCTGCGGGCTCACGTGCCCGCTACACGTACGCCGAGTACCCGGCGTACGAGCGCGACAGCGAGCGGAAGCACGAGCTCGATGTCTGCGAGATCATCGCCATCGTTGCGGGCTCGCGGCGGCACAACGCGCTGGCGTTGCGCGTGGGCGCCGCGCTCGACGCGGTGCGCGAGCTGGGCTGCGTCGCCTTCCAGTCCGATCAGCGCGTGCGGATCCTGGCGACCGGCAAGGCCGTCTACCCGGACGTCTCGATGGTGTGCGGGACGATCGAGGGCGATCCCGCGGACCGCGACGACGCGACGATCACGAACCCGACCTTGATCGTCGAGGTGCTGTCCGCGTCGACGGAGTCGTAGGATCGCCGCGGCAAGTGGCAGCAGTACCAGCTCCTGCCGTCGCTGAAGGAGTACGTGCTGGTGAGCCAGCACGAGCCGCGCGTCGAACGCTTCGTTCGCCTCGCGTCCGGCGCGTCGGAGTACCAGGACGTCGCGACCGGGTCGCTCGAGCTCGCGTGCGGCGCGACGCTCGACCTCGCGCGCCTCCACGACGGCCTACCTCCCTGAACCAGGCGGTAGCGAGCTCGAGGGAGGCGAGCGTGTCCGACTCGGCGATGCCGGCAGACCGCCGCTTCAGCCCTGCGATCGCTCCAGCGTTCGAGGAAGGATCGCGAGCACCGCGCGATCCTTCTCGCGCCCTGCTTCGGCCTTGCTCCACGACGAGATCCACGTCGTGGCGCGTGAACGTCTCCAGCCCCCGAGGCGGAGTGGGCACCACGCAGCTCGGCCACGCTGTCGACGAAGCCCTGGAGGACGTCGAGTCGCTCCGATGGCGTGAGCGAGAGCATCCAGTCGATCAACGAGACAGCGACGCCGTCATCGGGCGGCGGTGCCTTCGGTGGCTCCTCACGCTCCATGCAACCAGGAGGATAGCATGCGGTGCGAAGACACCGGCGGCGCGGCGGCCGGGGCCGGCCGGGCGGGTCAGCGCCAGGGGGAGGCGGTGTGGGGCGCGAAGAGCTTCGGGGCGGAGTGGGCGGGCGGCGTGGCGCGGCCGATGGGGACGAGGTCGAGGTCGAGGCCGCCCGGGTACCAGTAGCTGGTGTCCATGCCGTAGCCGTAGACCTGGATGCCGAACGGCGCCGTGCCGGTGATCGAGTGGTTGCCGTCGCCGAGCGGGCCGTTGTTGAGCGGCGTGACGCGCGCGAGCTGGAAGCCGCTGGTGCCGATCGGCTGGAAGTTGCCGACCGGCTGGCCGTCGAGCGTGATGCTCGCGTCGGCCGGCGCCACGACGTCGATGTAGTTGGTCTCGTAGTTGGTCGGCGCGTGGAAGAGGTAGTTCGAGCGGAACTGCTCGACCGGCACCGCGAGCGACTCGGCCGGATCGCCGGTGTTGCCCGCGACCGTCGAGCCCTCCATGTACTGCGCGACGAGGATCTTGGCGTCGGCGGTGACGGCGAAGCTGGTCGCGTTGCGCGCGATCTCGACGAAGTCGCCGGCGTTGGCGATCGTCGTCGGCGCGCCCGACAGCGGCGGGTCGTACGTCAGCGTCGTGTTCGCCTGCGTCGCGATGATGCGGACCATCTCCTCCTTGCCCTGCGGGATCGTCGTCACGGCCGGCGCGACGACGACGTAGTGATCCGACAGCGCGTCGGTCGGCAGCATCGTCTCTTCCATGTGGTCGCAGTAGCCCCAGTTGAGATCGGGGACGTACGCGCAGTAGTGGCCGCCGATGACGCTGATCGGCTTGTTCGACGTGACGTGCGAGCCGGTGAGGTCGCCGGGGTTCATGGTGGACGCCAGCTCGATCACGTCGCCGGCGTTGAGGGTCACCATCTGCGGCGTGCGCGACGAGAAGGCGGGGGCGCCGCCGGCCGCCGGGGTGTCGGAGCGCGTCTCGATGCTGACCTGCGTGCCGTCCTGGTAGGCGGTGACCGCCATCAGGCTCGGCCAGAAGACGAAGCCGTCGGTGAGCACCGGGTACGACGCGACGTAGTAGTCGTTGCGCCACGCGTTCGACGGGAAGAGCAGCGACGCGTCGTTCGAGTACGAGTTCGACGGCGCGCCCGGCAGCGTGTAGTCGAGCGGGTTGAACTGGTAGACGGTGACCGGCTGGTTCGAGCGCAGGTGGTACGCGCCCTTGATGGCGCTGGCGCCGAGCGTGGGCGCGCGGCACAGGTTGATGTCGACGTTGTCGCAGAGCTTGAGCGACGACACCCACGGCAGCTTCTGCACCTGCGTGCTCATCGCGGCGACCGTGAAGGTCACCGGCGCGCCGAGGCCGCCGCCGTCGATCTGCACGTCCGCCGGCGTCGAGGTTGTGTTCGAGACGGCGACCGCGAACTGGTAGAACGACGACACCATGTTGCCGGTGACCGTCGGCCAGTAGTCGCAGCCGACGTAGCTCTGGCCGATCGTCTGCGGCGCGCACGCGCCCTCGCAGACGCCGCTCGCCCCGCACGAGATGCCCTGGACCGGATCGCAGTACTCGTCGACGTAGCCGCTGCCGTCGGGGCGGCAGGCGTGGGACATGTCGCCATCGCAGGTGCCGGTGTTCGGCACGCAGGTGACGCAGCCGAGCGTCGCGTCGCAGGCGAGCGGGCAACTGTCGTCGGTGACCCAGGTGCCGGCGCTGCACACCTGGTGCTTCTCGGCGTCGCACCGCTTCATGCCGTCGGTGCACTGGGTGTCGTCGTCGTCGCTGCCGTCGTCGCCGCCGCCGCTGTTGGCCGGGCCGCAGGCAGCGAGCGCGAGCGCGAGCAGGAGCGACATCCCCGACGCGGCGAGCGCGGAGGTGGAGGCGGAGGCGGAGGCGGAGGCGGGGCGGAGAGCGGGCAGGGGCGAGCGCGAGCGCGTCATGGGGCGGCTCCTTCCTGGGCCGATTGAAACAGACCCACGGGCGGAAATCGACCCCGGCGAAGCGGCCCGGCCTCCGGGGCGTGCGCGCCGCACGCCAGGTCGGACCGCCGGGGT
Organism: Kofleriaceae bacterium; assembly: GCA_035546475.1. Lineage (GTDB taxonomy): Bacteria > Myxococcota_A > Polyangia > Haliangiales > Haliangiaceae > UBA2376. The sequence continues at coordinate 14,370 of DASZXE010000147.1, read as the reverse complement.
GAGTCAGCGAGGCCGCCGGGGACGCCGCGCGTTGGGGGGCCGTGCGCGCGCGGCGTCGTCGATCAGCCGGTCCAGCGTCGTCGCCAGCGTCGAGTCGTCGATCAGCGCCGCGAGGGTGGCGACGCGCTCGCGGACGGTGGACAGCGAGAGCTCGGGTGGCGCGGCGCGGAGCAGGGCGCGGACGTCCTCGAGATCCTTGTCGCGTGCGGCGAGGAGCTTGAGGGCGACGAGGTCGGCGGTGTCGACGAACGGGATCGCGTGGCCGCCGACCGAGCGGCGGCGCGCGCGGTCGAGCATGTCGTGCTCCAGCCCGGGGCCCGCGAGGACGATGTCGATCGGCAGCGTGGAGGCGCCGTGCACCGCAGGAACGACGCGGGTCTCGGCGATGAACGAGGCGACGTCGCCGACGTCGCGCAGGGTGATGCCGTGCCGTGAGAGGGCGGCGATCAGCGCGCGCGCGCCGCCGCGTGGAGGCTCGGCGGTGACGTCGATGTCGGCGGTCAGGCGAGGCACGCCGGCGGCGATGACGGCCTGGGCGCCGAAGACGTACCAGCGCACGCCGAGGGCATCGAAGGTGGCGGCGAGATCAGCGAGCGCGGCGGAGACGTCGGCCGGCACGGGCGAGCTTTCGGCGAAGGTCGACGGCGGCCTCGAGATCGGCGCGGCGATCGGCCTCGGTCGGGATGGCGCCCATGGCGGCGGCGTGGCGTCGCAGTGCCTCGGCGATCGCGAAGGCCCGGTCGGCACCGTCGCGGGCGACGACGGCCGCGGTGTGGCGATCCTTCTCCGCGCGCAGCCGTGACCACGGCCGCTCGAGGAACGCGCGGAGCTGCGCCGCCGTGGTCGTCATCGAGCGAAAGATACCCCAGCGGCCGATGGCGCGCGCGGCGCCCGGCGCGCGGTCAGGGCGTCATCGCGGCGAGGTCGTCGATCTTGAGGGCGGCCTCGAGCTGGGCGACCTGGGCGACGACCGACTCGAAGCCGTGGTCGCCGAACCGCTCGTGCTCGCGGTCCTCGAACTGGTCGCCCAGCTCGCGGTACGCCTGCGTGCCGATGATCTCGCGGAAGGCGGGCAGGAGCACCGTCTCCTCGCGCGCGGCGTGCGGCCGGTACATGTGGATGAAGCTGCGCAGCATGCGCGCGAGGTCGCCGTCGGCGGGGCCGGTGCCGGCGCGGCGGATGATGTCGTCGGTGACGTCGCGGCCGCGCTCGTGCTGGTGGCGGAGCACCGCGACCAGGTCGACCTCGCGCTTCGCCTTCTCCAGCCGCGGGAAGACGTACTCCTCCTCGTTCTTCTCGTGATAGTCCTCGACGAAGTGGCGCACGATCTGCGCCGCCTGACCGAGGATCGCGAGGTCGACCGGGTGGACGTCGTCGATGCGCTGCACGACCTCGTCGTAGATGAGCAGCACGCGCTCGAGGAGGCCGTGCTCCTGCATCAGGTCCTCGCCGGGCGTGACCGCGGCCTCGCCGCTGGCGTCCCTGGCCTCGTTCGCGGGATCGGCGGGTCGGCGCGGCGGGCGCGGCGCCGGGCCGCAGCCGACGATGGCCAGGCCGGCGGCGGGCAGGAGGGTACCGACGAAGCGGCGGCGCGGCAGGACGATGGGAGGCATCGAGTGGTGTACCTCCCGCCGCGCGCGGTGGCTCGCCGCGCCCGGAGGGCTGGCCAGAATGCCAACCCTCTCGTCGATCGATCGGGCCCGAGGAGGACCTCGGGACCGATCTCCACACAGAACAACCCCGGCCCGAGCTGCGCTCGGCGCCTCAGAGCTTGCGGCCCTCGAACTGCTTCGGCGCCGGCAGGGCGAACGGGTCGACGCCGTCGAGGCAGCGGACGTTGACTGCGACCATCGGCGTGCCGTCGGGCTTGGCGCCGCGCGCGAACGGCCGCACGCCGCAGACCTTGCAGAAGAGGTGGTGGATGACGTGGCGGTTGAACTGGTAGTCGGTCAGCGACTCCTCGCCGGCGAGCAGCTCGAACTTGTCGGCGGGGATGAACGCGAGGATCGAGCCGGTGCGCCCGCAGATGGAGCAGTTGCAGGTCATGAGGCCCTCGAGCTTCATCGTGGCCTGGTAGCGGACCGCGCCGCAGTGGCACGAGCCGGTGCGCAGCTTCTCCTCGGCGGGGGCGAGGTCGTGGGTGGCGTTCGCGTCGGTGGTGGTCATGGCGGCCTCGATCTCACACTATGATGTCGCGGTTGTCTCCCGGCAGGCCCGACGATCGCGATCCGGATGTCGCCGGCGACGGCGAGGGCGCCGGCGCGGCCGCGCGCCCGCCCGACGCGCTCGCCAGGTACCGCGCCAAGCGCCACGCCGCCGCCACGCCGGAGCCGATCGGTGCTCGTCCGGTCGCCGGACGACCCGCGACGGTCGGCGTGTTCGTCGTCCACGAGCACCACGCGACCCGCACGCACTGGGACCTGCGGCTCGAGATCGACGGCGTGCTGGTGTCGTGGGCGGTGCCGCACGGGCCGTCGATGAACCCCGACGACAAGCGGCTCGCGGTCAAGGTGGAGGCCCACCCGCTCGAGTACGTCGACCTCGAGGCGGTCATCCCCGAGGGCAACTACGGCGCCGGGCCGATCGTCGTCTGGGACCGCGGCCGCTTCCTGCCGGTCGGCGACCCGCGCGAGGGCCTGCGCGCCGGCGAGATCAAGTTCGAGCTCGCCGGCTACAAGCTGCGCGGCGCGTTCACGATCGTGCGGACGTCGGGGCGGGCGTCGCGCGGCGCCGGCCGCACGACGCAGGAGCAGTGGCTGCTCATCAAGAAGCGCGACGGCTGGAGCGAGGGCTTCCTCGCCGGCGGCAAGCCGCTGCCGTCGACGAGCGTGCTGTCGGGCGTCACCGCCGAGGAGCTGGCCCACGGCGCGCCGCGCCTCGCCGAGGTGCGCGCCGCGATCGCCGCCACCGGCGCGCCGCGCGCCACGATCAACCCGCACGGCTTCGAGCCGATGCTGTGCGAGATCGCGCCGGCCCCGTTCTCGTCGAGCGAGTGGCTCTTCGAGCTGAAGTACGACGGCTACCGGCTGCTCGGCTGGGGCGGCGCCGGCGCGGCGACGGTGCGCTACCGGTCGAACCGCGATCCGTCGCTGCGCTACCCGGAGCTGCTCGCCAGCCTGAAGGCGCTGCCGGTGCCGGGCCTCGTCCTCGACGGCGAGGTGGTCGCCGAGGGGCCGGACGGCAAGCCGTCGATCAAGAAGCTGGCCGAGCGCGCGCAGCTCGTCCGGCGGGCGGACATCTCGCGGGCGGCGGTGGCGGCGCCGGTGACCTGGTTCGTCTTCGATCTGCTCGCCGCCGACGGCCACGACCTGCGCGGCCTGCCGGTCGAGCAGCGCAAGGCCCTGCTCGAGCGGATCGTGCCGGCGGTCGGCGCGATCCGCTACGCCGAGCACATCCCGACCATCGGCGAGGCGTTCCTCGCCGAGGTCGTGCGGCGCGGGCTCGAGGGCGTGGTCGGCAAGCGGCTCGGCTCGCGCTATCGCAGCGGCCAGCGCAGCAAGGACTGGCTGAAGATCAAGATCGATCCCGAGGACGACTTCGCGGTCTGCGGCTTCACGGCGCCGCGCGGCACGCGCACCGGCCTGGGCGCGGCCCACCTGTGCGTGCGCGACGGCGAGGACTGGCGGTACGCGGGGCGGGTCGGCACCGGCTTCGACGCGGCGGAGCTGGTCGGGCTGCGCGCCGAGCGCGAGCGCGCGCCGCGGTGGGAGCCGCCGTTCGCGCTCCCCGACGACGTCGGCGACGCTCCGGTCTGGGTGAAGCCGTCGATCGTGCTGACGGTGCGCTACCGCGAGTGGCGCGTCGACGGCACGCTGCGCTTCCCGGTCTTCGTGCGGCGACGCAACGACAAGCAGCCGCTCGACTGCCTGATGCCGGCGCGCGACACGACCGAGCTGATGGAGCGCACGACGGACGGCGAGGGGGCGAGCACCGGCGCGCCCGCGGGCGCTGCCGAGACCGCCGAGGCCGACGAAGGCGACGAGCCGTCCGAGGCCGCCGAGCGGGCCGCGCCCGTCGAGCCGGAGGCCACCGCCGCCGCCTCGCCGTCGGGCGGCCGCAAGCTCCAGCTCTCCAACCTGAAGAAGCTCTACTGGCCCGCCGACGGCGTCCGCAAGGGCGACCTCATCGACTACTACCGCGCGGTCTCGCCGTGGATGCTGCCGTACCTCGTCGATCGCCCGGTGGTGATGACCCGCTACCCCGACGGCATCGACGGCAAGATGTTCTACCAGAAGGACACGCCCGACTGGGTGCCGCCCTGGCTGCGCACGGTGGCGCTGTGGAGCGAGCACAGCCAGCGCGACGTCCACTACGTCATCGTCGACGACGCCGACGGTCTGGTCTTCCTCGCCAACCTCGGCTCGATCCCGATCCACGTGTGGGCGAGCCGCGTCACCGACCTCGGCCGCCCCGACTGGTCGATCATCGACCTCGACCCGAAGGGGGCGCCACGCGAGCACGTGGTGCCGCTCGCGCTGGCGATCCACGAGCTGTGCGAGTCGATCGCCTTGCCCAACTACGTGAAGACGAGCGGCCAGACCGGCCTGCACGTGCTCATCCCGATGGGCGGCCAGGTGACGTTCGAGCAGGCGCGCCACCTCGCGTACCTCCTCGGCATGGTGATCGAGCGCCGCTTTCCCGACATGGCGACGACGCAGCGCAACCCGGCGAAGCGGTACGGCCGCGTCTACCTCGACTGGGGGCAGAACGCGCACGGCCAGCTCCTGGTCGCGCCGTACTGCGTGCGGCCGGTGCCCGGCGCGCCGGTCTCGATGCCGCTGCGCTGGCACGAGGTCGTGCCCGGCCTCGATCCGAAGCAGTTCAACCTGCGCAACGCCCTCGATCGCCTGCAATCCGCGGCCTTCGGCGACGACCCGGTCCGCCCCGTCCTCACCGAGCGCCCCGACCTCCTCGCCGCCCTCTCTCGCCTCCAGGCCCTGCTCGCCGACGCATAGGTTGCGCGGCGCCGCCCGGGAGGAGGTGGAGGCAAAGGCTGTCACACCCGCGCGGTGGGTGACTCCATCCCGCCACGATGCAGAACGGATACGTGCAGACCCGCTGCCCACGGTGCGGAAACGCCGCGTGGGGTCACCCGAGTCAGGCCACCCCGTGCGCGACGTGTGGACAGCCGGTGCCGCCGATGGGCGCACCCGCTCCCGCCGCCGCGCCGATGGCTCCAGGGGGTTGGGGCCAGGTCCCGGGCATGGGTGCCGCCCCGGGGATGGGAGGCGCGCCGGGCATGGCGCCCGGCATGGCGCCCGGCATGGGCACGCCGCCGCCGGGCATGGGTCAGCCGCAGATGAACCCGATGGGCGCCCCGCCCGGCATGCAGGTCGGGCCGGGCGGCGCGAACCCGTGGTCGTCGCCGCCGGTCAGCACGCAGAACGCCGGCCCGCCGAAGATGGGCATCCCGCTGCCGGGCGGCTTCAAGCTGCCGTTCAACGTCTCGGGCGCGGGCGGCGGCGTCTCGATGTTCAAGATCGTCGGCGGCATCCTCGCCGTCATCGCCCTCGGCATCGGCGGCCTCATCTTCAAGATGAAGTTCGTCACGCCGAAGGGGATGATCAGCTACTCGGCCGCCGGCCTCACCAAGGGCAAGCCCGACGCCGACAAGGCGATCAGCGCGATGGGCGGCTTCGCGAAGAAGTGGCACAAGGACGCCGTCTTCTGGTCGGTGAACTACCAGGCGGTCCGCTCCGACGGCACCGTCGACGTCTCGAAGGGCGCGGAGATCGAGTACACGTCGCCGAGCGCGTCGGCGTCGTACGCGAAGAGCCAGCGGTCCGACTCGGTGAAGAAGTACTCGTTCACCGGCAGCGGCATCGACGGCAAGTGGCACGGCGGCTGGACGGATCGCATCGAGGGCATCGAGGCGCCGCCGGTGATGAAGTGCCAGATCAAGGACGTCCTCGCGCTCTTGACCAAGGACGGCACGCTGCCCGCCGGCAAGACGGTGCGCGTGACTTTCGACCCGAAGTTCGACGACTTCGCCGAGTGGCACGTCCTCAGCGACGAGCTGAAGATCGATGCCCGCTACTCCTGGGAGGACTGCTCGCCGATCAAGTAGTGCGGCGCGCGGTGGGCGTGGGCGAGGTGTGGGTGGGGGCGCAGCGAGCTGCGAGCTGGTAGGCCCGGCGCGCCCCTGCTTCGGGGGTTCAGGGGCCGGAGGGATCGAGCTGGAGGTCGGAGGGCAGGTCGGGTGGGGGCGTGGGCGCGCCGGGCGAGGGTGGGGTCGCCGTGGCCGGCTTGGGCGCGGCCTTGACGAACGTGCCGCGGGTCGCGTTCAGCAGGTCGTCGAGGTTGTTCTTGTCGACGTGCGCGGCCTTCGTGCTGCCGCGCTCGTGGACCCAGTAGCCGTCGCCGTCGGCGACGACGTCGATGATGGTCGGCGCCGGCGTCGAGGTCGAGCCGGCGGCGGCCTGGTGCTCGATGGTGATGGTCGCGGTCGGCGACGCGGCCGCCTTGTTCGGGTCGGCCGGCGCCGCGAGCTGGATCGCGGTGGCGCGGTCGAGCATGCGGTCGATGGCGGCGGTGTCGATCGTCTCGCCGGCGGCGAGCGTCGGCGCGGCGCCGTCGAGCTTGACCGAGAACGTCACCGGCGGCGCCGGCGGCGGCGGCTCGCCCGGCTGGGCGGCGGGCGGCGCGGGCGTCGGGTCGCGGTCGAGCTCGATCGTCGACGTGCCCTTCTGCACCGTCACCTTCGCGACCTCCTCGCGCGGCACCTTCACGTAGGCGGGGTCGACCCACGCGCGCGCGTCGGTGCCGTACGTGTAGGTCGAGATGCCGCTGACCGCCCAGACCTTCGGCCCGTCGAGCCGCACGGCGGTGCGGCGCGGACCGGCCGAGCCGCCGAGGTAGACCACGAGGTCCTTGCCGTCGGCGGTGACGATCAGCTTGCGCTGGAAGTCGGCGTCGTCGACCTGGAGCTGGCGGTGGTGGCCCGCCGACGTCGCGATCGGCTCCGCGGCCTCCATGCGGCCGATCGCCGACAGCGCCTCCGACACCTTGCTGGCGTCGGCCGGGTAGTTGAACGCCGACGCGACCGTCCAGGCGTCGCCCTTCTTGACCAGGTCGACCGGCGTGGTGGCGCCGTTCGCGAACACCTGCAGGCGCGTGACCTTGCCGGCGTCGTAGCCGGCGAGCAGCGGCTTCTCCTTGGCGGGCACCGCCTGGCCGCTGCGCATCGTCGTGAAGATGGCGAGGGCCACCTGGATCACCAGCAGCCCGAGGAGGATCTTGTGGAAGCGCGTCAGCATACCTTCAAGCCTTCACTGCGGTGATGGGCCGGACCGAGCGCCGGCGCAGCCAGGCGATCGCGACCACCAGCCCGAGGCCGACGAACGCGATCACGATGTTGAGGTCGCGCCAGGTGTCGCGGCGATCGGCGTCCAGCGTCAGCGCGTGCGCGTGGGCGTCGTGGCCGCGGATCGACAGGAGGTCGGTGTCGGCGAGCGCCCAGTCGACGGCGTTGTGCACGAGCTGCAGGTTCGACAGCGCGAGGTCGGCGTCGAGCTGCTGCGCCACCTGCAGCATGTCGTCGGAGACGAACGCCGACGAGCCGAACACCACGACGCGGGTGTCGGGCGGCGAGTGCTCGATGCGCGGGTGCTCGGCCGGCGGCGCCGGCGCCGGCTCGCCGGGCTTGGGCGCGGGCGGCGCGGGCGGCTTGGGCACGCTGGTCGCGAAGCCGCCGGTCACCGCCACCGCGAGCACCTGCTTGCCGCGCTGGTCGGCGGTCAGCTCCTTCGACGGGCCGGGGAAGCCGAGCCCCGGGTGCGCGCGCAGGTTCGGGTTCACGTCCGTCGACGTCGTCTGCCACGAGTCGCTCGACGACCGCAGCAGGTTGACGACCTTGTGGGTGTCGTCGCCGACCTTGGCGTCGGCCTTCACCGGCGACGTCCAGTGCATCACCGCGCCGGTCAGGCCGCTCGTGATCAGGTTCGACGACGCGAGCTGGTCGCCGTCGACCTTGACGAAGAACGGGTAGTCCATCTGGTGCAGCTCGCGCACGATCATGCCGTTGCCGAGGTCGCGCTCCTGCGGGATCGGCAGCGCGTCGCTCTTGGTGTCCATCACCATCGCGTCGCCGACCGTGATGCCCCACGCCTTCAGCATCGCGTCGAGGCCGGTGTTCACCTTCTCGACCGACAGGCCCTGGCCGGCCATCGACAGCCGGTAGTGGCCGTCGAGCGCGACGAGCGCGCCGCCGCGCATGACGAACTGGTCGACGTACTCGGCCGCCTTCGGATCGAGGTCGGCCGGGCCGGCGAGCACCAGCACCTCGACGTCGTCGGGCACCGGCGACGCCAGCTCGACCTGCTTCACCTCGTAGCTCGCCGAGAGCTGCCGGCGCAGGTTCTCGAACGACTGCGGCGGCGGCATCCGCTGCGGCGGCATGCCCTCCATCTCCGGCATAGGCGGCGGCGTCGGCGGCACCCACATGCCGACGACCCGGCTGAAGCCCGGCGCGGCGCGCTTGAGCCCGTCGGTGATCGCCTTCTCGAGGTCGCTCTCCGACAGCTTCTCCGGCGGCTCGATGCGCACGGTCCGGTTGCCGACCTGCAGCAGCAGGTGGAAGTAGTAGACCTGGTTCGACAGCAGCTCGGCGTAGGGGCGCAGGCCCTGCTGCTCGAAGAGCTGCTTCATCTCGTCCTCGGTCTTCGGCTCGACCGTGGCGTAGGTCAGCTTGCCGCCGGCGCGCTTCGACAGCTTGTCGACGACCGTCTGCAGCATCGCCGGGCCCTCCTTGAGGTTGTCCGGCAGGGTCGACGGCGTGATGTACGCGGTCAGCTTGATCGGCCCCGACGTCGACGCGAACAGCGCATCGACGCTCGAGAAGTCGGCGACCGTCTTCTTGATCGTGCGGGTCAGCTCGTACTCGAGGTTGCCGAGCGTGATCTCCATCTGGCCGATGTCGAGCACGCGGACGTCGATGAGCTGGTCGAGCCCGAGCACCGCGGTCTGGTCGCCGTACGCGACCGCGACCGCGAAGTAGGCGTTGATGACCGACTTCTCCGTCTCGGTGGCGAGGCGGAGCGGCGTCGGGTCGAGGTTGAAGCGCTCCTTGGCCTCGCGGGCGGCCGCGTCCGACGACGACGGGTCGACGAACTCGACGCGCACCTTGCCGTTGCCGGCGACCGCGTACTCCTCGAGCAGGTCCTTGATCTGCGGGATGAGCCGCGCGAGCTCGGGGTGCGTCTTCGCCGAGAAGTAGCCGCGGATGAGCAGCCGCTCGTCGAGGCCGGCGAGGATCCGCTTCGTCGCCGACGACAGCGAGTAGGTGCCGTCCTGGGTCAGGTCGATGCGGGCGCGGCGGACCGGCGCCAGCCAGATCGGCAGCGCGATCGCGTTGGCGAGCACGAGCCCGACGCCGAGCAGCGCGCCGGCGCGGCGGGCGCGGCCGCGCGGCCCCGAGGCCCAGCCGACCCGCTGGAGCAGGAGCACGTTGAGGGCGATGCCGACCGCGACGATGCCGCCGTAGTAGGCGAGGTCGCGCAGGTCGAGCACGCCGCGGGCGACGCTGTCGAAGTGGGCGCCGGTGCCGAGCGCGCGGCCGAGGTCGCTGCCGGTCTCGCCGATCGCGTAGGCGACCGCGCACGCGAGCGCGGTGCCGACGAACGCGACGAGCTGGTTGTCGGTGGCGGCCGACACGCACATGCCGATCGACAGGTACGCGGCGGACAGCAGCAGCGCCGCGAGGTAGCCGCCGACGACCGGGCCCCAGTCGAGGCGGCCCATCTTCGCGATCGTGATCGGCAGGCCGAACGTCAGCACGAGCGCGAGCGCCATCAGCACGAGGCCGGCGAGGAACTTGCCGAGCACGAGCTGCCAGCGCGGCACCGGCAGGGTCAGCAGCACCTCGAGCGTGCCGCTGCGCCGCTCGTCGGACCACAGCCGCATCGACAGCGCCGCGACCAGGACGATCAGCAGCTTCGGCATCCACTCGAACAGCGGCCGCAGATCGGCGAGGCCGCGCGCGAAGAACTTCTCCTGCCAGAAGAAGGTGTAGAGCGCGAAGCCGAGGAACGCGGCGAGGAAGACGACGGCGACCGCGGAGTTGAAGTACCCGCGCAGCTCCTTCTTGACGACGGTCCCGATCACGGCGCCACCTCCCCGCCGCGCTCGGCGAGATCGCGGAACACGCGCTCGAGCGTCTTCGGCTCCGGGCGCAGCTCGGCGAGGCGCCACGGCTTGCCGCGCAGCGCCTCGAACAGGGCGGGACAGACGTCGTCGGAGGCGCTCGACGTCACCCGCCAGCGGGTGAAGCCGGCGGCGCCGCCCGCCTCCTCGACGCGGGTGACGCCGGGGACGGCGGCGAGCGCGTCCTCGACACCCTTGGCGCCCTCCTCGACGGCGACCACCGCGGCGTTGGCGCTGCGCAGCTCGGCCAGGCGGGCGTCGGCGCGCAGCCGGCCCTGCATGATCACGAGGACGCGCTCGCAGGTCGCCTCGACCTCCGACAGGATGTGCGTCGACAAGAGCACCGTCGTCGTCTTCGCCAGGCTGACGATCAGCTCGCGGATCTCGACGATCTGCGCCGGGTCGAGGCCGGTCGTCGGCTCGTCGAGGATGAGGATGTCGGGCTCGTGGATGATCGCCTGGGCGAGGCCGACGCGCTGGCGGTAGCCCTTCGACAGGGTCGCGATCGGCTGCACCACGCGGTCGTCGAGGCCGGTCGCGTGCACGACCTCGCGCGTGCGGGCGACCCGCCGGTCGACGGGCACGCCGCGCATCGCCGCCATCATCAGCAGGTACTCCTGCACGAGCATCTCGCCGTAGAGGGGCGCGCTCTCGGGCAGGTAGCCGATGCGGCGCTGGGCCGCGATCGGCTCGGCGACGGCGTCGATGTCGTGGATGCGGACGTCGCCCTCGTCCGGCTCCAGGTAGCCGGTGAGGATCTTCATCAGGGTGGTCTTGCCGGCGCCGTTGGGGCCCAGCAGGCCGATGACCTCGCCCTTGGCGATCCCGAAGGTCACGTCGGCCAGCGCCTGCACGTGCCCGTATCGCTTGGCGAGCCGTTCGACTCGGATGGCTTCCATCTCGCACCTCGAAACCGGCGGGGAGGTACGGGAATTCCGCCGGCGCGCCGCGAGTTGTACCAGTCCTGTCGCCAGGTTGCGGGAGCGCGGACGATGGAGGTGGCGCGCGCGAGACTGTTCGTGTAATGGTGACACCATGACCGCCACCGCCGGGACCGGTACACCGCGCTCGCTCGGGCTGCAGCCGCCGCTGGACGTCTTCGTGCTGACCGGCGCGGGCGTGTCGGCCGAGAGCGGCATCGCGACGTTCCGCGACGCCAACGGCCTGTGGGAGAGCCACCGGGTCGAGGACGTCGCGTCGCCCGACGGCTTCGCGGCGGATCCGGCGCTGGTGTGGAAGTTCTACACGCAGCGGCGGGCGCAGGCGATGAAGGTCGCGCCGAACCCGGGGCACCACGCGCTGGCGGCCCTCGAGGAGCGCCTGGGCGACCGCTTCTTCCTGTGCACGCAGAACGTCGACGGGCTGCACGAGGCGGCGGGGTCGAAGCGGGTGGTGCACATGCACGGCGAGCTGGCGAAGACGCGCTGCTCGGCGTGCGCGCGGCCGCCGTTCGTCGACGACCGGTGCGACTTCGCGGAGCTGCCGCGCTGCGAGTGCGGGGCGCTGCAGCGGCCGCACATCTGCTGGTTCGGCGAGGTGCCGTTCGAGATGCAGACGATCCGCCGGCGCGTGCAGAAGGCGGAGGTCTTCCTGTGCGTCGGCAGCTCGGGCGTCGTCTATCCGGCGGCGGGGCTGGTCGGCGAGATGCAGTACCGCCGGTCGATGGGCTACCGGGTGCGGACGATCTACGTCGGCCTCGAGGCGCCGGCCAACGCGGGCCAGTTCGACGAGGTCTACGAGGGCAAGTCCGGCGAGCTCTTGCCCGCGCTGCTCGCCTGATCGCCGGGCGTGGAGGTCAGCGCGCGTCGCGGGCCGCGAGCGCGGCGCGGAAGTCGCGGACCGCCTCGTTCACCGTGCGCCGATCGAGGAACGTGCAGAGGACCGCGAGGTCGAGCTCGGGAAAGGACGGGCTGCGGCCGACCCGGCGGTAACTGCCACCGTCGAGCACGTGCACCGAGAGCTCGCCGTCCTGCCAGAACCAGACCTCGCCGATCTTCAGTCGCCGGTGGATCTCGAGCTTGTCGATGCTCCGGCTGGTCCAGATCACCTCGATCGCGAGGTCTGGTCGATCGCGGTCCTGATCGGCGCCGAGGATGTAGCACTCGTCGGGCTCCAGGCCGGCCTTCTTCAGCTCGGCCTTGAGCGTCCATCCGCCGTAAGGCATGAAGAGGATCTCGCGGTCGATGGCGTAGGCCTCGACGAGACATCCGATCAACGACTTCGTTCGTTCGTGTCCTCGCGAGGGCGTCGTCAGCTCCAGCACTCCATCCAGGTACGCCATGCGGGGGACGGCGGACTCGCCGCGGACGGCAAGCTCGGCCTCGTAGTGCGACCACGGCACGTTGCTCAGCACGATGCGCTGATCGGCCGTGGGCACATACTCGCCGGGAGGGATGACAGCGGGCGCGGCCACGCTTCAGCGTACCACGCGCGATCGGGCGGGCCGGCGCGATCGGCGGCCGCGGGCGAAGAGGCCCGCTACGAGGCCGAGCGCGATCGCGGCGAGCGACGGGCGCGGATCGGGCGAGGCGCCGCAGCAGCCGCCGCCGGTGTCGCCCGTCGCGCCCGCGCAGCGGCCGTGGTCGTCGCAGACGCCGCTGCCGGGGCAATCGTCGTCGGTGCGGCAGTCGAAGCTGCAGGCGCCGGCGCCGGTGCAGTACTGGCCGGCGGCGCACTGGTCGTCGAGCGTGCAGCCGTCCGACGGCCCCGCGTCGACGACCGGCTGCGCGCCCGCGAAGCAGACCTTGACCTGCTCGCCGCCGGCCATCGCGACGTCGCAGTGGTGCGTCGCGGGGCAGTCCGCGTCCGAGCTGCAGTAGCGCGAGCAGTAGCCGCTCGAAAGGTCCGCGCTGGTGAACAGGCAGAAGTTGCCGCACTCGACGTGGTCGTAGTTGCACGCGCTGCCGATCGGCTCGATCGGCGTGTCGCACAGCCGGCCCTCGTCGGTCGACACGCACGACGTGCCGGCCGGGCAGCCGGTGCCGGCGGCGGTGCACTCGTCGGCGGCGACCGGATAGATCGAGCAGAGGCCGCGCTTGTCGTCGGCGGACGGCGTGCGCTGCCCCTGCCACGGCGTCCACGAGTAGTACATCGTGTCGTGCGCCACCATGGTGTGGCCGAGGCCGCTGAAGTGGCCGAGCTCGTGCGTGAGCACCGCCTGCAGGTCGAGCGTGCCGGAGGTCTGGAGCGCGCCGGGCGGGCCGATCGCCCACGTGTAGTTCTCGCCGTTCATCGCGACGTCGGCGGTCTGCATGCCGTCGATGATGAAGAGCGACGTCGCGCCGGCGGTCTCCGCGCCGTAGACCCAGCCGCTCTCGATGAACGAGATGACGTTGTGGCCGTCGACGGCGACCGGCAGATCGGTCGTGCCGATCAGGTGGAAGGCGAGGCTCGAGCAGGGCACGTGCTCCCAGGCGTCGAACGCGGCGCGCACGGTGTCCTGCACCTGCTGGAAGGTGAGGTCGGCGCTGCCGGCCTGGTGGAGCTCGTAGCCGACCGGGATGCGGTCGGCGGGCCAGACCATGCCGTTGATCGCGAAGCCGACCGTGCCGGGGCCGCCGGGGCCGCCGCCGTCGCGCGCGAGGGTGTCGAGGTCGGCGCCGCGCGGATCGCCGGGGACGAAGCGGCGGACGCCGTCGACGACGCGCTCGGGCCAGACGCCCTGCGCCCAGCCGTAGACGCGCCAGGTCGGCTGGCCGTCGAGCCACAGGGCCGGGACGTTGTGCGCGAGGTGGTAGCGGGCGCGGTCGCCGACGTGGAAGACGGGCATGCCGAAGACGAGCTCGGTCGCCTCGCCGACCGTGCCGCCCGGCTGCACGATCGTGAACGTGCCGGCGCCGTCGAGGGCGAGCAGCGTCACGATCGTCTCGAGGCCGAGGTGGTCGGCCGACCACCGGCTGTCGATCGCCGTCACCTGCGCCTCGACGACGCGGTCGGCGCCCGCCGCGAGCTCCGCCGGCGAGAGCTGCATCACCGTCGAGGCCGCGGCTGGCCCCGCCGTCGCCGTCGCCCCGGCCACCGCCAGCGCAATCGCGCCCGCGAGCGCCGGGCGCCCCCGCATCACACGGCCCATCCCGGCCGCGAGCCCGTCCCGCGTCGCCATCACTTCGCGTTCGCGCGCGGCCGGCGCCGGCTCACGACCGCGCCGACGAGCCCCGCGAGGCCGAGCGCCCCGAGCGCCGCGCCGGCGCCGCCACCATTGCCCGCCTCGCAGCACCCGCCGCCGCCGTC
>DASZXE010000146.1:0-2020 GCA_035546475.1 Kofleriaceae bacterium | reverse complement strand
CGGGCGGGCCGGCTTCGCGCGGGTCGCCTTCGCGGTCGTCGCTGCCGCCGGCTTCTTCGCCGCCGGCTTCCAGAGCTGGGCGTGGGCGGTGCCGGCGCCGAACCCGACCACCGCGACGAGCGCGAGGACCACGACGCGGGCGCGGGCGAGCATGGTCGTAGCGTGCCACATCTGGCGGCCTCCGGCGGAACCGATCGCAGCCCCCGCCGGCCCGCTCGCTTGCCCGCGCCGGCCAGGCCGCGTACGGTCGCGCGGTGGTGCCCTGGGAGCAGGACTTCGACGTCTACATGGCCGAGCTCGATGGTGCGCCGGCCTCGTTCGTCGTCGACCTGGCCACCCGCGACCACGCGCCGGTCGACAGCCACCCGGTCCTGCTGACGCTGCGGGTGCCGATGCGCCTGGAGCGCCCCGACGGCCTGCGCCACCAGGACGAGCTCGAGGCGATGGGCGCGATCGAGGACCAGGTCGTCGAGCGGCTGACCGCCGACCGCGGCGCCATCTACGTCGGCCGCATGGTCCACCGCGGCGCGACGACGCTCTACTTCTACCTGCCCGGCGGCGGGGCCGGCGCCACCCGCGCCGACGAGCTGCTGGCCGCGATCGGCGCCCTGCCGCAGGGCTACGAGGTCGCCGCCGAGGTCGACGACGACCCCGACTGGCGGCAGGCGCAGGCGATGGTGCCCGGGCCGTTCGCCGAGCAGACGATCTGGAACCGCCGGCTGCTCCGCATCTTCGAGGAGCGCGGCGACCAGCTCGAGATCGCCCGCGAGGTCGACCACATGGCCTACTTCCCGACCCAGGCGGCGGCCGCCCGGGCGGCGATCGATCTGCAGGCCTCCGGGTTCCGCGTCGACGACACCCACGAGGTCGACCACGAGTGGGGCCTCGCCTTCCACCGCGACGACATCCTGGCCGACGGCCGCCCCGACGAGTTCGTCGCCGAGATCTTCGAGATCATCCAGCGCCACGGCGGCCGCTACGACGGCTGGGGCGCCGAGCACCGCGCGTGAGGCCCCGAGCGCAGGTCGGCGCCTGGTTGCGCTGACCGAGCTCGGTCCCGAGGTCCTCCCCGGGCCCGAGCGATGGCCGGCGCCCGGCCGGCGTCAGTCGCCGCAGGGGTTGCCGTCGTCGTCGTCGTCGCCGCCGTCGTCGTCGCCGTCGTCATCGCCGTCGTCGCCGCCCGAGCACGGGTTGACGTTGCCGTCGTCGCCGCCCTCGCTGTCGCACATGCCGGCGTTCTGGAGGATCGAGAAGTCCATGCCGTACGCGATGGGCGCCGGGAAGTCCTGGGGCCCGCTGCACGACCAGTTCTTGCGCCACGCCTTCTCCACGTAGCCGCGGGTGTCGTGGATGAGCATGAGGTCGCGCATCAGGCCGGCGAGGTTCTCGGTCGGGTCGGACGACGTCTTGATCGCGCCGAACCCCTTGGTCTCGAAGTCGGCCGGCACCATGGCGGCGACGCCGCTCATGTCGGTGATGCCGAGGATCGAGAGCTCCTCGATGACCGTCGGCGCCACGCTCTCCTCGGCGAAGTTGAGGGCGAGGGTGCCGTCGGCGACCTGGTTGGGGAACCGGGAGCCGAAGTACGCCTTGAGGTTGTCCTCGGTGATCGGCCCGTGGGCGGACGGGCCCTTCGGGGTGGTGGACTCGGACTTGTTCTTGCCGCACGCGACGAGCGCGAGCGCGAGCGTGAGGGCGACGAGCAGTGAGCGCATGCCCGGGAAATACGATTCCACGTCCTGGCTTGTCACGTCATTCCTTCATCAAAGTGGTGCGTCCGATGCCCGCAGGCCTCGGGCTGGGGGGCGCCGCGCCGTGTGGGTCGCGGTGCGCTGCGCGCGATGATCGCGGGATCCGTGGCGCGCGCGCGGGCGGCGACTGCAAACGACAGGTGGCACGAGAGTGGCTGTTGGACTGGCCATGAGGATCTTCCAGCGCTCCATTCGATCGCGCGCCTCGCCGGTCTCCGCACGCACGCCTACATGGTCGACGCTGTCGACGATCGAGCTCGATCGGGTGA
>DASZXE010000145.1:0-8402 GCA_035546475.1 Kofleriaceae bacterium | reverse complement strand
GACCGCCAGCCGCAGCGAGCCCGCCGGATCGGCGGCCACCGCCGCCGCGATCGCGTCGCCGCCGGGGATCGGGATCGGCGTGATCCCCTCCGCCACGCTCGGGATCGGGATCGGCGTGATGCTCACCGCGCCGCGCCCGGCGTCGTCGGCGCGCGCGTCCGCCGGCACCGTGATGACCGCGTTGGCGGCCACCGCGTCGGCCGGCACGGTGAGCTCGCCGGCGCCGTCGTGCGCCGCCGGCGGCGGCTGGTTCCGCAGGTCGGCGAGCAGCGCGTCGCGGGCGCCGGCGCCGATCCGCGCCACCAGCGCGCGCGACAGCGGCGCCGCGTGCGAGGTCAGCAGGTGCTCGGGTCCGAAGACGATCGCCTCGGTGCGGAACGAGCCATCGACGATCAACCGGGCGAACAGCGAGGGAAAGGTCCAGCGGGTCATGCGTCCTCCTCCACGTCGTCCCTCCGACTCTACGCGCACCGGGCGGTCCGGTTACAGCGGCGCGCCGCCCGCCGCCCCTCCGACGGCGCTTTCGCGGCGATGGCGACGATCATAAGCTCGGCCCGTGCACGCACCGCGGCGACCGCTGCTGCTCGGCCTCGCGCTGGGGCTCGCGTTCGCGAGCGCGGCGGCGCCGGCGCGGGCCGCGACGCGGACGTCGACGCGCTCGCCGTGGCCCGGCATCACGCTCGAGGAGTGGGACGCGCCGGAGGCCAGCTCGAAGGTGCACGTCGTCATCGTCGACCTGACGTCGTCGGAGCTGACCGTGCGCGCGACCGGCGAGGAGCTCGGCGGCGAGACGACGATCATGGCCGCCGCCGCCCACGGCGCGCAGGTCGCGATCGACGGCGACTACTTCGCGCCAGCGACCGGCGCCCCCGACGGCCTCGCGATGAGCGGCGGCGTGGTGTGGACCGGCACCCACGACGACGCGCGCTCGGCCCTGTTCCGCTTCGGCAAGGTGCAGGGCCGCACCGACGGGCTCCTCGTGCCGGCCGAGAGCGTCACCGAGCTCGGCGACCTCGCGCCGTTCACGACGGAGATCGTCAGCGGCCGCCCGCAGGTGGTGCGGGCCGGCGCGGTGCCGGCGTCATTCGACTGCGCCGACACCGGCGTCGACGCCTGCGTGCGCGCGCCGCGCTCGGCGCTCGGCCTCTCCGACGACAACCGGCTCCTGTGGCTGGTCGCCGTCGACGGCTGGCAGCAGGGCTCGGCCGGCATGACCGCCGCCGAGGTCGGCCGCTTCCTGCGCGACCGCGGCGTGCGCGACGCGATGCTGCTCGACGGCGGCGGCGCGTCGACGCTGGTCGCCACCACCACCGGCGGCCCGCTGCTCAACCACCCGTCGGACGGCGTCGCCCGCCCGCTCGCCAACCACCTGACCGTCAAGTTCGGCGACCTCCCGCAGGGCACGCTGATCGGCAAGGTGCGCGAGGGGACGCTCGACGGGACACCGCTCGCCGGCGTGCGCGTCGTGCTCGATGACGGCCGTTCGGTCGTCACCGACGCCAACGACACCGGCTACAGCTTCGCGGTCGATCCGCGCTGGGCGTGCGTCACCGCGACGCGCGCCGATCTCGATCCGGTCCATCAGTGCCGGCAGGTCGCGTCGGGCGAGCTGACGTTCAACTCGCTGATCATGCACCCGGCCGGCACCTCGCCCGACGCCGGTGTCCCCGACGCCGGCGAGCCGGACGCCGCGGAGGGCGACGACGACGCCGGCCCCGGCCACGACGACGCCTCCTCCGATGACGCCGGAGGTCCGGGCGCCGCCGAGGGCGCCGGCGGCTGCTGCTCGACGGGCGGCCGCCGAGCCGATCCCGCGACGAACCTCGGCGCGCTGGCGCTTTTCGCGATAGGCTGGCGCCGATCACGTCGCCGCTCACGTCGTCGATGAAGACCTCGGTCCACACCAACCTCTACACCGACGCCGGCGGGCAGCTCATCGAGCGGAGCTACCGGCTCGCGGTGGTGGCGGGGCCCGACGCCGGCCTGCGCCGCGTGATCGAGGGCGGCACCACGATGGTCGGCACCCACCCCGACAACGACATCGTGCTGACCGACACGACGGTGTCGCGCTACCACCTCGAGCTGCAGATCCGCCGCGAGGGGCTGTCGGTGCGCGACCTCGACTCGACGAACGGCACCCGGCACGCCGGCAACCGGATCGGCGCGATCACGCTGACCGGGCCGGCCCAGCTCCGCCTCGGCAAGCACACCGAGCTCGCGATCGAGGCGGAGGACCAGCCGGCCGCGCTCGGCGACTACCAGGGCGATCGGTTCGGCGGCGTGATCGGCGCCAGCCTGCCGATGCGCCGGCTGTTCTCGCTGCTCGCGCGCGTCGCGCTCACCGACGCGACCGTCCTGCTCGAGGGCGAGACCGGCACCGGCAAGGAGGCGATCGCGCTCGCGCTGCACCACGCGAGCCGGCGCGCCGACGGGCCGTTCGTCGTCGTCGACTGCGCGTCGATCCCGCACGAGCTGATCGCGTCGGAGCTGTTCGGCCACGCCAAGGGCTCGTACACCGGCGCAGTCAGCGACAAGCGCGGCCTCATCGAGGCGGCGAGCGGCGGCACGCTCTTCCTCGACGAGATCGGCGAGCTGCCGCTCGACATGCAGCCGCAGCTCCTGCGCGCGCTCGACAAGCGCGAGGTGCGGCGCGTCGGCGAGACCCGGCCGATCCCGGTCGACATCCGCGTGCTGGCCGCCACCCACCGCGACCTGCGCGCGATGGTGAAGGCGGGCAACTTCCGCGAGGACCTCTACTACCGGCTGGCGGTCGTGCGCTGCGAGGTGCCGCCGTTGCGCGCGCGCCTCGACGATCTGCCGGCGCTCGCCCGCCACTTCGCCGAGCTGTTCGGCCGCTCGGGCTGGGACGTCTCGGCCGGGCTGCTCGACCAGCTCGGCCGCCACTCGTGGCCGGGCAACGTGCGCGAGCTGCGCAACGTGATCGAGCGGGCGCTGTCGCTCGGCATGGTCGTCGTCGATGGGGCGAACCCGGGCGAGGCGGTGGCCGCGGGCGCGGCTGCGGGTGGCGGCGCGGGCGCGGGTGGCGGCGCGGGCGCGGGTGCGAGCGCCGCCGCCATGCTCGACCTGCCGTTCAAGGAGGCGAAGGCGGCGCTGGTCGAGGGCTTCGAGCGCGACTACCTGGTCGCGCTGCTCGCCCGCCACAAGGGCAACATCTCGCGCGCCGCGCTCGAGGCCGGGATCGATCGCAACTACATCCACCGGCTGGTGAAGAAGTACGGCCTCGAGGTCGATCGGGGCGGCTGACGTGAGGCGGCGCTGACGTGAGCCGGCTGAAGACCATCGTCGTCGCGGGGATCGCGGCCGCGGCGATCGGCTGTCACGGCAAGCGGGCGGCGAAGCAGCGGCCCGCGACGACGACCGACGCCGGCAGCGGCGCCGGCGCCGGCCCGACGACCGCAGGCAGCGCCGCGCCGCCGGCAGGCGCCGCCACCCCGCCCGCCGCCATCGGCTGGTGCATCGACACGCTCGCCCGCGCCGCCAAGCTGCCGCCGATCGACCGCGCCGGCGTCATCCTCCGCGGCTGCGCCCTGTGCGACACGCCGTTCGATCCGCTGATCGCCGCCGACCACGCGATCGACGGCACGCCGCTCGACCTGCCCGCCGTCGCCGCGGTCATCGACGCCTGCGGCGGCGTCTGCTCGAAGACGGCGCTGACTGCGCTGCGCGAGGGCCTCGCCGAGCTGGGCAAGGATCACCCGACGCTCGGGCCGTGGCGCGGCCTCGCCGAGGCCTGCCCGCACACGATGCACGCCGACCGCGACGCCGCGCGCTTCGCGTCGGGCGCGTGGTACGCGCTGGCGGTGATCGGCGATCGCCTCGCCGCCGCGCGCGCGACGCTGGCCGCCGACGCGCGCGCGAAGCTCGACGCCGCGCTCACCGACCTCGTCCTGCCGCTGCCGCCCCGCTCGGCCACCGGCAACCCGCTGCTGGTCCCGACCGCCGCCTCGCAGGCGGCGACGCCGTGGCTGGCGCTCTCGATCGTCGGCGACCAGGTCTACGTCGGCGTGCTGCCGTTCGTGCGGCTCGCCGCCGACGGCCTCCACCTCGTCGGCGCGCCGATCTACCCGGGCACGCCGTTCGACAGGCCGGTGCTCGCCGACGCCGTCGCCTCGGCGCTCTCCGCCAGCCCCGGCTTCGCCGTGCCCGATCCGCCCGGCCGCCTCGATCGGCCGATCGTCATCGCGCCGCACGGCTCGCCGGCGGCCGCCGTCCTCGACGTCGTGGCCGCGGTCGGCGACGCGCCGTCGTACCTCGCCGTCACCGCCGCCGCGCCGGCCTCGATGTGGCCGGGGCAGATCGCGGCGCACCCGATCCCGATGGCCGCGCGCGATCCGGTGCACGCGGCCCACCTGCGCGTCGCGCTCGGCAGCGGCCGCGTCGCCGCCGTCGACGCCGGCGGCAAGGTGCTGGCCTCGGCCGCCCTGCCCTCGCCGGATCAGCCGATGGCGGCGCGCCTCTACCAGGTCGCGACCGCGATGGCGCCCGGCGGCGTCGTCGAGGTCCTCGCCGAGGGCGGCACCGTCGACGATCTCGCCGCGCTGCTCGACGCGGCGGTGCGCGGCGGCGCCGCCGGCCTCGTCCCCGCGCCGCACGGCGCCACCGCCACCGGCAAGCCGCGCCCGACCTTCGACGGCCCGGCGCTCCGCAAGCTGGTGGCGCCTTGACCGGCCGCCGCCGGCCGGGTGAGGCTCGCGCGTCATGACCGACGGCCCGTGCGACCTGGTGGTGATCGGCGGCGGGATCACGGGCGCCGGCATCGCGCGCGACGCCGCGCTGCGCGGGCTCAAGGTCGCCCTGTTCGAGAAGTCCGACTTCGGCAGCGGCACGTCGTCGAAGTCGTCGAAGCTGATCCACGGCGGCCTCCGCTACCTCGAGCACGGCGAGATCGGCCTCGTCTTCGAGAGCGTGAGCGAGCGGCGGGTGCAGACGCGGGTCGCGCCCCACCTGGTGCGCCCGCTCGCCTTCCTGGTGCCGATCTACAACGACTCGAAGCCGGGGCTCGAGGTCATGAACCTCGGCCTCTGGATCTACGACTCGCTCGCCCTGTTCCGCGCGCCGCGCATGCACAAGACCTTCCGCGGGGCCAAGGCGGCGCGCGCCGTCGAGCCGTGCCTGCGCACCGACAACCTGCGCGGCGTGATCGAGTACTACGACTGCGCCACCGACGACGCGCGGCTGGTGCTCGAGAACATCCTCGACGCGCAGGCGCTCGGCGCCGACTGCCGCAGCTACACCGAGGTCGTCCGCCTCGTCCGGGGACCGGACAACCGGGTCACCGCCGTCGAGATCACCGACGTGCTCACCGGCGCGCGCAGCCAGGTCGAGACCCGCGCGGTCGTGCTGGCCGCCGGCGCGTGGACCGACGAGATCGTCCGCCGCTTCGAGCTGCCGATCGGCCGCGACCTGCTGCGCCGCACGAAGGGCGTCCACGTCGTGGTGCCGCACGAGCGCCTGCCGCTGACGCGCGCCTGCACGCTGATCTCGCCGGTCGACGGCCGCGTCATCTTCGCGATCCCGTGGCGCGGCCGCACGGTGGTCGGCACCACCGACACCGACTTCACCGGCACCGCCGACGACGTCCACGCCGACGCGGCCGACGTCGCCTACCTGTGCGCGAGCGCGAACGGCTACTTCCCCCACAGCAACCTCGCGCCGGGCGACGTCATCGCGACCTGGGCCGGCCTGCGCCCGCTCATCCGCGCCGACGAGGCCGCGCACGAGAGCGAGGTCTCGCGCGAGCACGAGGTCTTCGTCCGCGACGACGGCGTCGTCATCATCGCCGGCGGCAAGCTGACGACCTACCGGCGCATGGCGGCCGAGGCGGTGCGCGCGGCGATGGGCTGGCTGCGCGTGCACGACGCCGGCTTCGAGGCGGCCGGCCACGAGCGCGCCGGCACCAAGCACCGCCCGCTGCCCGGCGGCGCCGGCCTCGACCCGCCGACCCTCGACAGCGTCGCCGCGATCGGCCGCGCGCTCATGGACCGGCTCCACCTCGACGCCGACGCCGCGACCCACCTGTGCGGCGTCTACGGCGCGCGGGCGCCCGGACTGGGCGATCGGATCGCGGCGGAGCCGGCGCTCGGCCGCCGCCTCGACGGCGAGCTGCCGTACCTGTGGGTCGAGATCGACTTCGCCGTCGACGAGGATCGCGCGCTCACCGTCGACGACGTGCTGTCGCGCCGGGTGCCGCTCCTGCTGGTCGCCCGCGACCAGGGCCTCGGCGTGTGCGAGGAGGTCGCGGCCCGCATCGGCGCGCGGCTCGGCTGGTCCGACGAGCGGCGCGCGCGCGAGGTCGAAGGCTACCGGCGCACGGTCGCCGACAGCCGCCGCTTCCGCACCTGACCGCGGCCCGCGCGCCGCGCCGGTGCTACGCTCGCGGCGTGAGCCGCCTGCCCACCGTCGCCCTGGTCGCGATCGCGGCGGTGGTCGTCGGGGCCGGCGCCGGCGGCTGCGGCAACGCCGCCCAGGTGCGGCACGACCGGCGCTGGCTGAAGGAGCTGACGCCGCCGCCGCTCGGCGTCGAGCACCCGCTCGGCGGCACGCCGAAGATCGCCCGCATCCGGGTGTTCGCCGACGAGGATTACCGCTCGCAGCACGTGCGCTGGCGCGAGGAGATCCAGGAGCAGGTCGACGACGCCAACCAGCTCCTCATCCCGGCGATCGGCCTCCAGCTCGAGATCGCCGAGATCAAGCCGTGGGCGGTGCGCTCGGCGGCGCGCGAGCTCGAGGACCTCGAGGACCAGCTCGAGCACGAGGACCCCGCCGACGACGTCGCGTGGGTGGTCGGGATGGTGTCGTCGCTGCCGATCGTCGCCGCCGGCTTCGAGCAGCTCGGCGTCGCCCGCCCGCTCGGCCGCCACTTCGTGCTGCGCGGCTTCGCCGATCCCGAGGAGCGCAAGGCGTTCGCCCAGGACCTGCCGACGCTCGAGCCGGCCGAGCGCGAGTGGCTCTACGACGCGCGCCGCAAGCACAAGCTGACCGCGCTGTTCGTCCACGAGCTCGGCCACACCCTCGGCGCGCCGCACGAGACCGACGAGGGCTGGGTGATGAACGCCACCTACTCGACGAAGATGTCGACGCTGTCGGAGCAGAGCCGCAAGCTGATGGAGACCGCGCTCGACGGCTGGATCGCGATCCCGCACGAGCCGGCGTCGGCGACCGCGGCCCGCGTCCTCAAGTACGTCGACGAGAACCCGTGGGGCGGCTGGAACGAGGACGACCTCGCGCAGCTCCACGCGCTGCTCGAGCAGCTCGCGACCACGCCGGCCGGCGCGGGCACCGGCGGCGCGACCGGCGACCTGCCGGTGCCGGCGGCGGCGTTCCCGCAGTTCCAGGAGGCGCAGGCGCTGGCCCAGCGCGGCAAGTACGACGACGCGCTGGCGGCGCTCGAGGCGCTGATCGCCGCGTATCCGTCGGCGGCCGAGCTGCGCATCGCGGTCTGCCAGGTGACGCTCGCGAAGGACGGCGCCGAGTCGCCGACCGCGGTCGCCGCGTGCGACCGCGCGCTCGAGGTGGCGCCCGCCGATCCGCGGCCGATCTTCGCGCGGGTCGACGCGCTGGTCGCGGCGCACCGCGAGGCCGACGCGGTCGCGCTCCTGCCGCGCGCCGAGGCGCTCGCCGGCGACAGCCCGCAGGCGTGGGAGCACATCGCGGCGATCTACCAGAGCCAGACGATGATCAGCGCGGCCGAGGCGGCGATCGCCCACGCGCACCCGGCGCCGAACCATCCGGTGCTGGCGTGGGCGTCGCGGCTGCGCGCGCGCTACGGGCTGCCGCCCGACGGCAAGAAGCGGGTGCCGGCCGCCGACGAGGCCGCGTACGTCGCCGCGGTGCGCGACATCCTCGATCTCGTGTACGCGAGCAAGTTCCCCGACGCCGAGGCGAAGGCGCGCGCGGCGGAGCGGCGGTGGCCGGGGACGCCGGGCGTGCTCGGCGCGCGCTGCGACCTGGCCTTGCGGCGCGGCTCGGCGGCGGCGGCGGCCGCGCTGTGCGATCAGGCGATCAAGGCGTGGCCGGGCGCGGCGTGGGCGCAGTACCTGCGCGGCGTGATGGAGCTGCAGCACGGGAAGACCAAGCCGGCGATCGTGGCGCTGCGCGCGGCGATCGCGGCCGAGCCGGAGCTGGCGCAGGCGTACCGCACGCTCGGCAAGGCGCTCGCGCTGGCGGGCGACACGGCGGGGCACGACGCGCTCGACGCGGAGTATCAGCAGCGGTTCGGCGCGCGGCTGCCCGACTGACGCGGGCACGGGCACGGGCACGGGCGCGGGCATGAGCACGGGCATGGGCACGGGCATGGGCACGGACACGGGCATGGGCATGGGCGCGGGCACGGGCACGCGCACGGGCATGGGCACGGGCACGGGCAGGGGCACGGGCACGGG
>DASZXE010000144.1:0-4352 GCA_035546475.1 Kofleriaceae bacterium | reverse complement strand
ACCGGCCGGCGCCCCGGGCAGCTCGGCCACCGTCGCGCGCGCCCGCCCGCGCGCGAAGCGGAGGTCGAGCACGTCGCCGACCGCCAGCACCGCCGCGTCCGTCACGACATGCCCGCTGCGCGTCGCCACCGCGTAGCCGCGCTCGAGCACCTTCAGGGGCGACAGCGCGTCGAGCCGACCCGCCGCCTGCCCGAGGCCGGCCCGCCGCCGATCGATCGCGCGACGCAGCGCGACCGCCAGCGCCGCCTGCAGCCCCGCCATCGAGGCCCGCCCGCTGGCGATGCGCGGCACCGGGTCGCGCCGGCGCAGCCGCGCCTCGAGGCGGTGCAACTCGGCGAGCGCCCGCCCGACGACCGCCCGCGGGTGGCCGGCGGCGAGCCGCAGCTCGAGCCGCCGCAGCTCCGTCGCCCGCTGCGACGCCTTCGCCTGCACCGCGCTGCGCGCGCTGTCGACGAGCGTGTCCAGCTCCTGCCGCGCGTGCCGCACGCACAGCTCGAGCTCGCGCCGCAGGCGGCGCTCCTGCTCGGCGAGCTTCGCGATCAGCTCGGCTCGCACCGGCACCACCAGCTCGCCGGCCGCCGTCGGCGTCGAGGCGCGCCGGTCCGCGGCCAGGTCGCACAGCGTGACGTCGACCTCGTGGCCGACCGCGCTCACCAGCGGCACCGTGCACGCCGCCACCGCGCGCACGACCCGCTCGTCGTTGAACGCGGCGAGGTCGACCGTCGCGCCGCCGCCGCGCCCGAGGATGACCACGTCGACGCGCGCGCGCTGCACGATCCGCAGCGCCACCACGAGCTGCGACGGCGCGGTGGCGCCCTGCACCTGCGCGTCGGCGACCACGATGTGCGCGGGCGGGAACCGTCGCTGGATCGTCTGCACGATGTCGCGCAGGGCCGCGCCCGTCCGTGACGTCACGACGCCGATCCGGCGCGGCAGCACGGGCAGCGCCCGCTTGCGCGCCTCGGCGAACAGCCCCTCCGCCGCGAGCCGGCGCTTCAGCTCCTCGAGCGCGGCCGCCTGCATGCCGGCGCCGACCGGCTCCGCGTAGTCGACGTAGAGCTGCAGGCGGCCGTCGCGGTCGAAGACGCCGAGCTTGCCTCGCACCCGCACGCGGAGGCCGGGCTCGAACCCGAAGCGCAGCCGCTGCGCCGTCGTCCGCCACATCACCGCCGGGATCGACGACGCGCGGTCCTTCAGCACGAAGTAGACGTGCCCGCTCGGCGGCCGCTTGACCTCGCTCGCCTCGCCCTCGACCCACAGGAGCCCGTAGCGCTCGACCGCCGCGTTCGACCACCGCACGACGTCGGCGACGGTCAGCGGCCGCTCGCGCGACGCCGGCTTGGGCCCCTCGTCAGCCACGCCCCACCGTATCGAGCGCCGTCTTTCCCTGCAACCGGCGCCGCTGGCACGGTGTCGGATGTGCGATAGGATGCCGACACGGGCCATGGCCGACGACGACCGTACCGACGATCCCGAGGCAGGCGCGCCGATCGGCAAGGACGCCCTCGACCCCGAGCTGATCAGCCTGCGCCGCGCGGCCCCGCGCATCGGCGCGCTCGCCGCCGCGGCGGTCGTCATCCTGTGCGCGGTCCTCATGGTCCGGCTGCGCCACGACCTCGCGTTCGCGCGCGCGGGCGCCACGCCGAAGCAGGTGACGATCGACGACATCGTCGCCGGCCACATCGCCGCCGACAGCTACGTGACGCTCACCGCGCCGCCCGACTCGGCGTCGGCGCTGCGAGCGCAGGTCAGCGTCGCGAACCCCGGCACACGGGTGCGGCCGGTCGCCGGCACCGACGATCGCCTGTGGCTCGCGGAGCCGGGCGACGCGTGGGGGCCGGCGCGCCACGACGAGGTCGTCAGCGGACGCCTGCGCTCGATGAGCGAGGTCCGCTTCGGCGGGCCGGTCGCGCGCGCGCTGGCGAAGGGCGCGTGGCCGCGGTTCGTCACCGGCGCCGAGCTGTCGCGCGCGCGGCAGGCGTCGGCGGCCGGCGGCGCGCTGCACCTCGTCGACGGCGGCACGATCAGCGTCAAGGCCGATACCGACGTCGAGCTGTGGCTGCCCGATCCGGGCCAGGCGATCGTCGTCGGCACCTTCGGCTCGCACTACCCGGACGTCGCCGCCTGGACCGACGCGCTCGCGAAGGCGGGCGTGATCGCCGCGGGCACGGCGCCGACCAGCAAGACCGAGGCGCTCGTGCGCTGGCAGGTGCAGCGGCCCGACGCGGTCGCGTCGATCGGCCAGCAACTCGACGCCGCGCAGCTCTGGGGCGCGCGGGTGGAGCCGTCGCCGGTGCGCGTGCGCGTGAAGTGGTCCGAGCTGGTGGCGACGCCCGACGGCGTCGACGTCCCGTCGCACGCGGGCGCCGCCATACCGTGGAGCGCGATCGACGTCGCCGGCATCTGGGCGCCGCGCACGATGCCGTCCGGCGCGCGGGTGATCCTCACCGACGAGAAGCCGGCCGACTACTGGTACCTGACGTGGGTCTACATCGGCCTCGCCGTCATCGGCGTGCTCTTCACGTGGGCCCTCGTGATGGCGATCCGCCGCCAGTTCTTCGACGCCACGACCGTCCGCGCGTCCGCCGCCGGCGCGTAGCCGCCCGCGGTCAGCGCCTGCCGGCGGTGCCGCGGTCAACGCCGTTGCAGACCTCTGTCAGCGGGTGCGAAAGACGGGCAGTGGCGGCGTGCGAGTCTCGCGGCGCCCGGTGACTCGACAATGTCCACGGGGTGGCGCGGCGGGACTCGCACGAACGCGCGCCGTCGAGCAAGTATCGACCGTGAACGGCGCTGGAGCTCGGGCGGCAGCATGCAGGGCAAGGTTCGTGGTGGCGTTGCCGCAGGGGACGGCGGTTCGAGTCGGCGCCGTTGCAGACCTCGGTCAGCGGGTGCGAAAGACGGGCAGTGGCGGCGTGCGAGTCTCGCGGCGGCCGGATGGCGGCGGGTTGTCGGCGTCGGCGTACTCCTCGTAGAGGCGGAAGGACTCGCGCACGTGGTCGGCGATCATCGCGGCGGTGATCTCGCCGATCGGCGTGTCGTCCTCGCCGGGCCGGAACTGGTCGTCGAAACGGTGCCACTGGCGGTCCCAGGCCATGTGATAGAAGGCCACCGGATGCGCGAGCACGCGCTCCTCGGCGTCGAGCCGGTAGACGAGCGCCCAGAGGAAGACCCCGTGCTCGTCGTTGGCCACGCGGCGGAAAGACTCCATCGTCACCGCCGCCAGCGTCATCCCGTAGGCGGGACGAGTTGGCTCGTAGAAGTACGCCGTTGAGATAGGGTCTACGCGCGCGCCGGCTGTTTTCTCGAGGCTCGTCGCGAGCCGCGAGGCGTAGGTCCCGAGGTCGCGGGGGAAGCCGTCTTCGGTCCAGATGAAGGTCCGGTGCAGCTCGAGCTCGCGCCTGACACCCTCGAGCGCCGGCCGCGCGACGGTGCGTTCGAAGTCCCTGACCTTGCCGCGGGCTCCGCTCCACCCGGTCATTGGCGGCGCTGCGGGGATGACCCGCCCGTTGTGTTTGACCAGGCGGAACATAGCGCCCATCCCGCCATCACTCTCGGTGGCACCCGACGTCCGCTCAACGAGCACGGTGGCAAAGCCCGTGTACATTCCCCCGCGCAAGGTCCGCGCCCACGTGTGGCGTTCGCGCTCCCATGGCAAGGAGGGACTGAATCCGGGGATCAGGCTCTGCCATAAATCCGCACACCACTCGCCACTTGGACGTGACAGCGCGACGAAGCCACCGGGACCAGCGAAGTCGCCGGGCCTGCTCACGTCGAGCCTCCCCCTCAGGATCGCATCCACGAGACGCGCGCCGCGGTCGTCGAAGTCGTTGCCCCAAGGAAAGAGATGCCGTTCGAGCCCGCGCGCCGCGCGCTCCCACTCGTCCTCGAAAGGTACGCGATGACCGGACCAAGCCATGAAGGCTTCGATCTCGGACCATCCGCGTTCCTCGACGGCGCCGTCGGGCTCCTGGGTCCCGCGACGAATCGCCGGATCTTCTTCCGCGCGTCCCGTCTCGTCGAGGAACCGACGATATAGCGTGTTGCTGACCGGCCGACGTGCAATGGAGAATGCTGGAATGTGGACAGTGCGCGCGGGAGCCATCCGGAGCACCCAGTCGGCCAGGTAGTCGGGGTTGCCGCTGTAGTGCTCGCGTTCGTCGACCTCCTTCCACGCATCGTAGTCGGGGAGAGGCAAGGCATTGGTGTAGGCCGCGGCGGTCTCGCCGTAGATGCGCGCCTCCTCGGGCGTGACGCCGAGCGTGTAGGTGCAGGCGGGGATGTCGATCCAGTAGTCGTCGGGAAGGTCGATGGGCATGGTGCGGTCCGGTTGCGCTCGGGCTCAAGGCGGCGTG
>DASZXE010000143.1:0-3143 GCA_035546475.1 Kofleriaceae bacterium | reverse complement strand
CTGGAGACCGGCGGCGTCACGTCTGCCGTGCGGTCGGCGCGCGGGAGGCCGCCGGCGCCATCGCCGCGGCCGGCGCCGGGGACGTCGTCGCGGTCACGCGGCGTCACGCCGGCCGCTCCCCGGCCCGGCACGGCGAGCGGCGGGGCTCGCGCGACGCACCGACCGTGTCGAGCTCACCATCGACCATCACGGAAGGCTAGCGCACCGGCCGCGGGTGGCCGCGCGCGGCCCGGCGCGACCCTTCACCGCAGCAGCACCAGCTCCTCCGCCGTCGTCGGATGGATCGCGAACGTGCGGTCGAAGTCCTCCTTGGTCGCGCCCATCGTCACCGCGATCGCGGCCGCCTGGATGATCTCCGGCGCGTCGGGGCCCACCATGTGGACGCCGAGCACCTTGCGGCTCGCCGCGTCGACGACCAGCTTGATCAGCACCTGCTGCTGCCGCCCGCTGATCGTGTGGCGCATCGGCCGGAAGCGCGCGCGGTAGACCTGCACGTCGTGGCCGGCCGCGCGGGCGACCTCCTCGCCGAGCCCGACCGCCGCCGCCGGCGGCTGCGAGAAGACGGCCGTCGGGATGTGGTGGTGGACGATCGGCGTCGGCCGCCCGCCGAAGACGGTGTCGGCGAACGCGTGGCCCTCGCGGATCGCGATCGGCGTCAGCGCGACGCGGCCGGTGACATCGCCGACCGCGTACACGTGCGGCACCCGCGTGCGCGAGAGCTCGTCGACGACGATCGCGCCGCGCGCGTCGAGCGCCACGCCGATCGCCTCGAGCCCGAGCCCGGCGGTCGACGGCGCGCGGCCGACCGCGGCCATGACGAGGTCGACCTCGAGCACCGCGCCGGTGGTCAAGGTCGCCGCCAGCCCGCCGGCGACCCGCGCGATCGACGCCACCTCCGCGCCGGCCGCGACCTCGATGCCGTGACCGGTCAGCCCGGTCTCCACCTCGGCGCGCAGCTCGCCGTCGAAGCCGGGCAGCACGCGGTCGGCGCGGTGCGCGATCGCGACGCGCGCGCCGAGCCCCGCGAAGATGTGCGCGAACTCGACGCCGATGTAGCCGCCGCCGACCACCAGCACGCGCGGCGGCAGCGCGGGCAGGTGGAAGACCTCGTCGGAGGTGACCGCCAGGTCGCCGCCGGGGACCGCGAGCAGCCGCGGCGCGCCGCCGGTGGCGACGAGGATGTTGGCGGCGCGCACGCGCTGGCCGGCGACGTCGACGGTGTGGGCGTCGACGAGCCGGGCGCGCCCGTCGTGGATCGCGACGCCGAGCCTGCGCAGGTTGCCGACGTACAGCTCGGAGAGCCGCGCGATCTCCTTGTCCTTGGCGGCGATCAGCGTCGGCCAGTCGTGGCGGGCGCCGTCGATCGCCCAGCCGAAGCCGCGCGCGTCCTCGAGCATCGCCGACACCTCGGCGGCGTAGACCATCAGCTTCTTCGGCACGCAGCCGCGGATGACGCAGGTGCCGCCCCACCGCCGCTCCTCGGCGATGGCGACGCGGGCGCCGTGGTTGGCGGCCACCCGCGCGGCGCGCACGCCGCCCGAGCCGCCGCCGAGGACGAACAGGTCGACGTCGAAGCCGGCGTCGGTCATGGCAGGTCGACTCCCCGGTCGTGGCAGGCCGCGCGCAGGTACGCCGCGCGCGGGCCGCGCAGCGCAGCGGCCATCGCACGCGCGTCGTCGTCGTCGCCGTCGCGGCAGGCGGCCAGGATCGCCGCCTCGCGGTCGGCGGGCGCGAGTTCGATCGCCGCGATCGATCCCGAGCGCGGGCGCCGGCGCGGATCGCCGACCTCGCCGTCGGTCGCGGTGCGGGTGACGAAGTCGTAGACGTCGGCCGCCGGCACGCCCTGGCTGACGAGCTCGCGCGCGCCCGCGAGCTGGGTGTCGACCGCCGCCAGCAGGTCGTCGTACGGGACCGCGCCCACCATCGGCTGACCGTTGACGAAGAAGGTCGGCGTGCCGCTCGTGCCGAGCGCCGAGCCGGCCGCGGCGTCGGCCAGGACCGCGTCGCGGTGGCGGTGGTCGTCGAGCGCGGCGGCCATCGTCGCGCGATCGAGGCCGGCCCTGGCGGCGAGGTCGAGCAGGAGGTCGCGCGTGAGCGGCGCCTCCGCCGTGAAGATGAGCTCGTGCAGCGGCCACAGCTTGCCGTGCAGACCGGCCTCGACCGCGGCCTCGGCGGCGAGGTCGGCGCCCTCGTGGCCGGGCAGCGGCAGGTGGCGGAGGACGATCCGGACGTCGGCGGGCCGCTCGCGCCGCAGGCGCGCGAGCTCCGGCATGAGCCGCGCGCAGTACGGGCACGCGTAGTCGCTCCACACGACGACGGTGACGAGCGCGTCGTCGGGGCCGTCGCTGTGGCCGGGCAGGCCGAGGCCGATGCGGTAGGTGCGGCCCGGGTCGAGCTCGCGCGACAGCCGCGCGGGGCCGACGACGTCGGCGCGCGGCCGGCCGCCGGCGACGAGCGCCTCGTACAGGTCCGGCGGGTGACCGGCGGCGACGCGGCGGGCGCGCGCCAGCTCGTCGGAGACGAGCAGCGCGAAGAGCGGCAGCCCGCGGGCGCCGACGACCGCGCGGCCGTTGACGAAGAAGGTGGGCGTGCCGGTCAGCCCGAGGCGATCGCCGTCGGCCTGATCGGCGCGGACGACGTCGCGCGCGCGGCCGCTGTCGAGATCGGCGCGGAAGCGGGCGAGGTCGAGGCCGAGCTGCGAGGCGGCCAGCTCGATCGCCGCGCGGTCGACCTGGCCGTGCGCCGCGAACAGCCGGTCGTGCATCGGCCAGAAGCGGCCCTGCAGCGTGGCGGCGGCGGCGGCCTCGGCGGGGAGCGTCAGCTCGGGGTCGAGCGGCCGGTGGCGGAAGACCCAGCGGAGCTGTCCCGGGTAGAGGCGATCGAGCTGCTCGACGCTGGCCTGCGCGCGGTTGCAGTACGGGCAGGCGAAGTCGGAGAACTCGACGATCGTGATCGGCGCGTCGGCGGGGCCGCGGCGCGGCGAGTCGCCGAGCGGGACGGCGTAGATGGCGGTCGGATCGAACGTCGGCGGGCCGGCATCGGCATCGGCATCGGCGTCGGCGTCGGCGTCGGCATCTGCGGCGACGGCGGCTGCGGTGGGGCTGCCGGCGCCGCGGTCGAGCAGCGGGTTCGCGGCCGGCTGG
>DASZXE010000142.1:0-7552 GCA_035546475.1 Kofleriaceae bacterium | reverse complement strand
ACAGCTCGATCGCCGCGCTGGAGTCGGGCTCGACCGCGCGCAGCACCCGGCGCGCGCCGAAGCCGAGCCGGACGTCGAAGCCATCGGTGCCATCGGTGCCGGCGGTCCCGGCGGGAGGCGTCGTCGTCGTCGCGTCGGCGGCGGCGGTGCCGGCCGCGGCGCCGGGGTCGCTCGCGCCCGCCAGCGGCGCCGGCACGACCGACAGCGCGGTCCACTCGATCAGCGAGTCGCCGAAGAACTGCCAGCGTCCGTGGCCGCGCGCGAGCTCGAGGTCGAGGCCGAAGCCGCCCTCGTCGATGCCGGCGAGGGAGCCGCCGTGGCCCGCGAAGAACAGGCCGCGCGTCCACTTCTTCCACGGCGCGATCGTGCCGTCGGCGTGGTCGGGGTAGTCGGCGGCCGCCGGCGCGGGCCGGCTCGCCAGGGCGGCGGCGCCGAGGAGCGCGGCCGCCAGCCCACGTGATGGCGTCATGCCGATGTCCAACGCGCCGGGGCGCGGTTCGATCTGGCCGCGCGCGGCGGTCGCGAGGTGTAAGTCCGCGCGCCACGCGGCGTTGCGGCGCGGGCCTCGCCACGGGACGACCGGGCCCGAGCCGCGCGCCGGCCTCAGCTCCGCGGCGCGTCGTCGGGCTCGGTGACGTGGAAGTTCGGGTAGTCGAGGTAGCGCACCTGCTTGATCGGGTCGCTCTTGATGATGTCGACGAAGCGGCGGTTCCACACGACCGACGTCCACGGGTAGGTCGTCCGCGCGTGCACGGTCGTCGCCAGCGCGTCGTCGATGCCGGTGAAGGTCACGATGATGCTCGCGTCGCGCTCGGCGAGCTCCTCGGGCGAGACGCCGCACAGCGGGCTGTCGCCCTCGATCGGATGGTACGCGGTCCAGCTCAGCGCGAAGAGCGGCGACGTCGACCGCCGCAGCGCGAGGTCGTAGATGCGCCTCGTCCGCTCGCCGGACGCCAGCACCTCGGTCCAGCTCAGGTAGACGTTGACGTGCGCCTCGACGATCGCCGCGGTGCGTCCGTTCGCCATGCGGAACTGGAGCGTCGGCACGCCCGACTCGCGCGACACGACGGCGACGTTCGACCACAGCACCTTCGCCGTCGTCGTGCCGAACTTCGCGAAGACGAGGCCGGTGGCGACCGCCGTGAACACGATGCCGACGAAGGCCTCGACGACGACCATCGTGTTGGCGAACGTGCCGCTCGGCGCCTCGAGGCCGTAGCCGATCGTCGCCATGGTCTGGACGCTGAAGTAGAAGCGGTCCCAGAACGAGTCGGCCCGCGCGTGCGTGATCGTGGCGTGGCCCGCGTACAGGATCGCCGCGAACAGCAGGTTGATCGCGAGGAAGAGCAGGGCGGTCCCGCCGAACAGCCGCGTCCACGTCGTGCGGCGCGCCAGGTGGTAGAGGTCCTGCGCGACCGTGGCGCCGAGCGTGCGTGGCAACCCGCGGCGCTCGATCGTCACCGAGCCGTTGCGCTGGAACATCGGCAGCAGCGGCGGCGGCGGCGCGGCGGAGCGGTGGGGCGTCGGGGGCGGTCGATCGTCGGCGGCCATCGCGCCATCGTAGCCAAGGAGGACGCCGCGGGCGCCCCGCCCGATCGGGCGGCCGGCCGATGGTCCCGCCGCGCCGTCCGTGGGATGCTGCGGCCATGCGCGGCGGCCCGCGGGATCCGTGAAGCCGATGAAGGCGCTCGTCATCCATCGCCACGGCGGCCCCGAGGTCATGAAGCTCGAGGACGTGCCGGCGCCGGTGGTCGGCCCGCGCGACGTCCTCATCGACGTCGGCGCCGCCGCGCTCAACCCGCTCGACTTCAAGGTGCGCGAGGGCAAGCTCAAGCTGGTCACGCCGCTCCGCTTCCCGCAGGTGCTCGGCTGCGACGTCGCCGGCGTGGTCGCGAAGGTCGGCGCCGAGGTCACCCGCTTCGAGGTCGGCGATCCGGTCTTCGCCCGCCTCGAGAAGGGGCGCATGGGTGGGCTCGCCGAGCAGGTCGCCGCCGACGAGGCCGTGGTCGCGCGCCGGCCGTCGTCGATCTCGGTTGGCGAGGCGGCGTCGATCCCGCTCGCCGGCCTGACGTCGCTGCAGGCGCTGCGCGACGTCGCCGGGGTCACGCCCGGCCAGCGCGTGCTCGTCCACGCCGGCGCCGGCGGCGTCGGCTCGCTCGCGATCCAGATCGGCAAGCACCTCGGCGCGCACGTGCTCGCCACCGCCAGCACGAAGAACCTCGCGCTCCTCCGCGAGCTCGGCGCCGACGAGGCCGTCGACTACACGACCGGCGACGACCGCGCGCTCCACGATCTCGACGTGGTGTTCGACACGCTCGGCGGCGCGTCGGAGCTGCGCTCGCTCGCGCAGGTGCGGCCGGGCGGCGTGGTGGTCGGCGTCAGCGGCCTGCCCGACGGCGCGTTCGCCCGCGAGCGCCTGCCGGCCTGGATCCGCCCCGGCCTGTGGGCGGCGACGCTGCGCCGCCGGCTCGCCGCGCGCCGCGCGAAGGCGAGCTTCCGCTTCCTGTTCATGCGCCCCGACGGCGCGGAGCTCGCCGAGCTGGCGGCGTGGATCGACGCCGGCCACCTGCGGCCGCTCGTCCACCGCACGTACCCGTTCGCCGAGGTCGCGGAGGCGTTCGCCGAGCTCGAGCGCGGGCGCGCCCGCGGCAAGATCGTCGTCGCGATCCGCTGACCGGCCGCTGACCGGCCGCTGACCGGCCCCGGTCGGCCGCCCGCGCCCGCCGTCGAGAGGGCCGCCCACCCCGCGACGATCCGCCGCGACGCCCCGCGGAAGATCGGCGGCGCGCGCAAGCTCTGCGCGCTCGAGCGGGCACGCGCCTTGCCTTGCTGCCTTTCGCCCGTCGCCAGAGCCCGGGTGAAACACGCAGGAGCAGCGCCATGACCTTCGCGACACGCATCTCGTGCAGTCTTTTCCTCGCAGCGGCGGCGCTCCTCGTCACCGCCTGCGAGGGCCCAGCCGGCAAGGCGGGGGAATCGTGCACGGTCACCGACAACGGTGACGGCACCAAGACGGTCGCCTGCCCGGGCAGCAGCCCGGTCACGATCGCCGACGGCACCGACGGGACCGACGGCACCGACGGCGCCGACGGCACGTCGTGCACCGTCGCCGACAACGGCGACGGCACCAAGACGATCAGTTGCACCGACAACACGACCGTCACCGTCTCCGACGGCAGGTCGTGCTCGGTCAACGACAACGGCGACGGCACCAAGACCATCACCTGCCCCGGCAGCGCCCCGGTGACCGTCAGCGACGGCACGAGCTGCTCCGTCATCGACAACCACGACGGCACGTCGATCCTGAGCTGCGCCGACGGCACCCGCGTCGTCGTCGCGCCGCCGATCGACACCAACCTCGACGGCTGGGAAGACCTGCCCGGCGTCGTGCTGAACATCCTGTCGGTCGGCGGCCAGAGCAACGCCAACGGCAGCATCCACCCCGGCGACCACCTCGGCGTGACCTTCACCGCGAAGACGACCGCCGGCCGCATCATCCCGCTCCACGAGCTGGACGAGGCGGGCCTCTGGTTCTCCGGCCCGAACACCAACTACCAGCACGTGCTGCCGGCGGCGCGCGACGCGGTCATGTACACCGACCTCGCGACCGCCTCGACGCTCAACGACGACGGCAGCTACACGTACCGGCTGCCCGACGCGGTGCCGCTCACGTTCGGCGTGCCGCTCTACGACACGACGCGCTTCAGCGACGGCGAGCTGACCGGCCCGCTGACCGCCGGCACCTACACGCTCGCGATGGTGGCGAGCAAGGACTACTCGATCGAGGGCAAGGTCACGCCCGACGCGTCCTCGGTCGGCAAGGACCTGCCGCTCGACAGCGCCGCGGTCGCGCCGCGCGCGCTGGTCGCCGACGGCAACTGCTCGAGCTGCCACAAGCAACTGAAGGTGCACGAGGGCAAGTTCCAGTCGGTGTCGCTGTGCGGCACCTGCCACACCTCGGGCGCCGAGGACGTCGGCAGCTCGCTGCAGAACGATCCGACCCCGGTGACGATCGAGCTGCGCGTGATGATCCACAAGCTCCACGACGGCTCGCACCTGCCGTCGGTGCAGGGCCTGACCACCGACCCGACCGGCGTCCGCGTCTACGGCACCGGCAGCGCGTACAAGGTCGGCGACGAGGACTTCTCGGCGATCAACTACCCGGCCTTCCCCAACTACAACATCGCGATGCCGAAGGACTCCGGCTACTCGGGCCTCACCTCGGCGAACAAGACCAAGGACGACAACGTCCGCAAGGGCGTGACCGCGTGCGCGACCTGCCACGGTGATCCCGACGGCGCCGGCCCGCTGACCGCGCCGGCCAACGGCGACGCGGCGTTCGCGGCGCCCAGCCGCCGCGCGTGCGCGTCGTGCCACGACGACCTCGACTTCTCGAAGCCGTACGTCTCGAACGGTTCGACGATGCCGGCCAACGCGACCGACAGCACCTGCAGCCTCTGCCACAACGCCGCGAACCTCGCGGCCGCGCACACGCACCCGCTCGAGTCGGCCACCGCGTCGCCCGAGACGACGATCAACGTCACCGGCGTCGCCGGCGCCACCGGCGCGGGCGGCAAGTTCGCCGCCGGCGACCCGATCAGCATGCTCTTCACCATCAAGGACGCGAGCGGCAACGACGTGCCGATCACCTACCTCGACTCGATGACGATGGACCTGTCGGGCCCGACGCAGAACCGCCAGGTCGTCGTGTCCGGCCTGCCGGGCAGCCCGCTCGACTTCGCCGGCCGCCTCGCCGCCGCCAGCACGACCAACAAGGGCATCATGAGCAAGGTCGACGGCCCCGGCCCGCTGGTGAGCGAGACGCTCACGGTGTCGTTCACCTCGGCGACCGCGTTCGACGTCACCGGCACCGTCAGCGGCGCGCTCGGCAGCGGCACGCTGCCGGCGTCGCCCGGCACGTACCCGAGCGGCGCGTCGATCTCGAACGTCGTGTTCGGCCCGGGCGCGATCCCGCAGCAGCTCACCGTCGCGTTCACCGCGGCGACGACCTACACCGTGACCGGCTCGGTCAGCGGGGCGATGGGCGGCGGCACGCTGCCGGCCGCGCTCAGCAACACGCAGCGGTTCACGAGCACCGACGGCTCGATCTCCTTCAACATCGTCGTCGGCACGACCGCGGCGGCGGCCGGCAACGCGTTCTACCTGACCGTCTTCAAGGGCGCGGCGGCCAACCCGGTGCTGTTCGCCATCGTCGGCGGCCGCACCGCGTTCGCCGCCAAGGACCGCTTCTACTACGACCTGATGGCGCCGGCCTCGACCTACACGCTCAAGGCGCCCGAGGACCTCTACCTCGAGGCGCTCGGCCGCGCCGACGGCACCGCCGGCCAGCGGTTCACCGCCGCCAACCTGCCGGTCCGCTACGGCCGCCAGACGCTGCTCGAGCGGACCGCGACCCCGGGCCTGGTGATGACGACCACCGCGGCGGCGTCGATGACGGGCCGCTACCTGTACGTCTCGTCGCTCGATCCGGGCGTCGCCGCCAACGACTACCTCGTCATCGACGACGGCACCGCGAACGAGGAGTACGTGCGCGTCGGCGCCGTCAACGCGACGCTCCTCCGCATCGACCTGACCGCGGGCGGCGGCTCGACCGGCTACTCGAGCCCGTCGTTGCGCTTCACCCACTCGGCCGGCGCGACCGTGCGCGAGGTGACCCTGGTCTACCGCCAGGAGGGCGCGGCCAACGACTACGTCCTCGACGCGGCGACCGGCCAGATCACGCTCAACAACGCGGCGACCGCCGGCGACGCGTTCGTGCTCAGCTACCGCACCGACGCGCGCTTCGGCTGGAAGCGCAAGCTCGGCGACTCGCTGGTGACGTTCTACGGCAGCAACCTCGTCGACGCGCCCGAGCTCGACGAGACCTGGGGCGACTGGCGCGGCAAGCCGATGGTCGACGGCACCTACAC
Source organism: Kofleriaceae bacterium (assembly GCA_035546475.1). Lineage (GTDB taxonomy): Bacteria > Myxococcota_A > Polyangia > Haliangiales > Haliangiaceae > UBA2376. The sequence continues at coordinate 1,622 of DASZXE010000142.1, read as the reverse complement.
CGCCGGCCTGTGGGGCTACCACTCGCTCGAGTACCGCAGCGGCGGCGCCGGCACGTACGAGTGGCAGAGCTACCGCTCGGTGACGAAGCCGGCGACGTTCGACTTCCTCTACGGTGCGACGGCGACGACGATCACGCCGTACGCGAAGATCGACGACCTCGACAAGCGCTGCAACGCCTGCCACGTCGACCTCAGCTTCCACGGCGGCACCCGCCGCGGCGCGCAGACCTGCATGCAGTGCCACGCGACGAACGGCCCGGACGTCAGCTTCCGCACGCTGGCGCACGACTTCCACGCCGACGCGCTGCCGGTGATGCCGAACGGCGCGGCGTCGTGCGCGACCTGCCACGGCGCGACCCAGGTCTTCTCGCCGGCGTCGCGCGCGCACCCGACGGCGCAGGGCAAGCCGACGCGCGACTGGACGTACGCGTGCACGTCGTGCCACTCGTCGGCGGCCGCTGGCGCCCACGCCGACACGATGACCTCGGCGGAGAGCGGCGCGGAGTCGTGCCTCGTCTGCCACGGCCCGGGCCGCGACCTCGCGGTGGACCAGATGCACAAGGCGCGCTGAAGAACCGGGCACCGCGAGCTCCGCGCTCTCCGGGACACGCGCTGCTCCGGGCGCAGGTCCCGCGCCGCCACGCCGCTCCGACGCAGGTCGAGCGACCGGTCAGGGCCGGCGGACGGCGAGCTTGCGCATGAGCGTGCGGCGGTCGACGCCGAGGAGGCGCGCGGCGGCGGTGCGGTTGCCGCCGACGTGGGCGAGGACCTCGTCGATGTAGGCGCGCTCGCGATCGGCGAGCGTCGGCCAGGCGGCGGCGGCCGCGGCCGCGGTGGCGGCGGGGTCGGGCGCGGCCTGGAGCGGATCGGGCAGGTCGTCGACCTCGATGCGGTCGCTGCGCGCCATCGCGATCGCGTGCTCGATCGTGTTGCGCAGCTCGCGGACGTTGCCCGGCCACGAGTGCTGGCGCAGGCGGCCGAGCACCGCGTCGGACAGGTCGCGCACGTCCTTGCCCTCGTCGGCGGCGCGCTCGGCGGCGAAGCGGCGGGCGAGCAGCTCGATGTCGTCGCCGCGCTCGCGCAGCGGCGGCAGCGCGATGCGGAGCACGTGCAGCCGGTAGTAGAGGTCGCTGCGGAACTGGCCGGCCGCCACCGCCGCCGCCAGGTCGCGGTGGGTGGCGGCGATCACGCGCACGTCGATCGCGAGCTCCGCCGCGCTGCCGAGCGGCCGGATGACGCCCTCCTCGAGCGCGCGCAGGAGCTTCGGCTGCAGCGACAGCGGCAGCTCGCCGACCTCGTCGAGGAAGAGCGTGCCGCCGCTGGCCTGGGCGAACAGGCCGGCGCGGTCGGTGCGGGCGTCGGTGAAGGCGCCGCGCACGTGGCCGAACAGCTCGCTCTCGAGCAGCGCGTCCGGCAGGGCCGCGCAGTTGATGGCGACGAACGGGCCGTGGCGGCGCGGGCCGCGCAGGTGGAGGCCGCGGGCGACGATCTCCTTGCCGGTGCCGCTCTCGCCGGTGACGAGGACGTTGGCAGTCGACAGGGCGAATCGACTGACAATGTCTCTGGCACGCTGGATCGCCGGACTGACACCGACGAGCTCGGTGGTCAGCGGCCCGCCCGCC